>CAYTDR010000250.1:0-9265 GCA_964436185.1 uncultured Candidatus Obscuribacterales bacterium
GTACGAATCGCTCTTGACGCGATTGGCTATTTGCGCACGCCCTTTCTCGTTCGTGCTCTGGAAGTATTTTCTGTTCCAGTTCGTATGATCAGTGCAGTTATTTCGCACTGGTGCATGTAATACTCAAAATGTTGATTGCAGTTGATTGAGCGATCTAATTATCCCTAAGACCTGACGGACACTTCCAGCAGAAAGATTCAATCATTGCATGGAAAACTTCTTGTTGAAGTCGGCGTCCCAAATAACGTTGTTGCCTGACTCATCTACGTAGCCCGCATGAAGCCATGGTCTTTTGCGAATGTCGTTGTCGTAGTCGAAGTTTAGCTCGCCTTTCACATTCACGTTGCGGCAGAGAATCTCTACTCGTCTGGGTGACAAACCGCTGTACCGGAGCCAACCTCGAACGTACTCACTGATTTTGTCGGCATGAACCGGCGCACGCATTCGGAAGGTAGTGGCGACCCAGTAACGTCCTTCTACAGCCGGATAGACTGGGTAACCTTCTTCGGTGAATGTAGGAATCTCGACTTGCTTGCCATCAGTAGTGGTGACAAATCGGCAGATTGGATTGGGATTTACGAAGTGTGCGTCGACGTAAACCGGATGCCGGTGAACATGAAGAAGTTTCATCAACGCGCGGGTAAATGGTGGTTTTTGCTCCTTCGGAAGAATGAGCAGAATCTGAGTGAATATGAGTAACCCGATGAGCGAATATCCAAGCCATGCCGGCGTTTCGAAATTGCCTGTGGTTCCCTTTGATGAGCCTGGTGGAATCGGCTTCTGCCCGTAGATGAAGTACAGCAGGAAGAAGGCCGCCATGCCCACGCCGAACAGCGGGATCGGATAGAAGAACGTAATTCCGAGGTGGAGAAGAAAGCCCAATGTCACCATCAACGGTCTCAGCCGAGAAAGCAAGATTAGCGGAAATGTTGCTTCGAAGGCAAAAGCCGTATAGGTCATCAGTTTTACGACCCAATCGATTTCCAGAAACTCCGGATACATGTGGAGTGAAAAGTGAGGAAGAGCAGCGCCGAACCAGAATGTAACACCGCCGGTCCACATGGGGCTAGCTGCCTTGAACAGGACCGAATCTACATAGAAGAGCCAAAGTGCAGTCGTATAAAGTAAGAAGAACCATCTGGGTAGAAGCTCACCCGGTGCTTTATTTCCGCTAAGGTGGCTGTCTACGGAAAGAGCCTTAGATGCCGGTGCAAACATGAATAAGAGCGCAAAGTTTCCAGTGACATAGTCGAAGTGGTATCGATGCAGGCAGTTCGGATAGATGAGAGCGGTGAACAGAACGTAGTGTGCAATTGCACAAAATCTGATTTTGTATCCGACCGTCAAGGAGGCGACGAGGAGCAGATCGGCTAGTACAACGAAATTACCAATCCAGTCGCAGGAGGGGGCAAACGATAGCTGCCGGCACCAGAATATCTGCAATATGGAAAGAAAGACTACAGCGTGGAATGAGATTCTCACGATACTCAACCCCAACTGATTGGAGTCGAGGTTGAACAGTCGAGAGCGCCCAGAACGAGCCGCAGGCTGGGTAATCGTAGAGTCTCGTTCGATTTGCTTGGTGGTTTCCGAAATTTCGGACGTAAGCATTTCAGCACCTCTATAGTTCACTTGAGATCATAGATCTTGAGTAGCTGTTAGTTATGATCGTTCGGTAAGAATACTGGCGACTGTAACGGCAAGCGGCATGGGAAGCACCGACCGGCAGAGGTCTCCTTTGCGCAAAATCGTTTAGACATTGCGAATCTCAAACCTGGCGATTAACTTTTTGTCATCGGATGCAGAATGGCTGCCTCGATAGCTAACATAATGACAAGTGTCGGTGGCAGCTATTTCGTTGATATCAACACTGCGATCAAACCTTATGAGTACTCGCGATTGAACATCTCGGTTGTTATACCTGTATTTAATAGTGAAGGAACGCTCCACCCGCTGATCTCGGCGATCGACGCGGCTCTACACGGCGCGGTTGGAGAGTACGAGATCATCTTGATCAACGACGGCAGCCGTGACAGCAGCTGGCAGGTGATCCGCCAATTGCGAGCAACCAACCGGCGAGTACGTGGTATCAATCTTTTGCGAAACTACGGACAGCATAATGCCGTGCTTTGTGGCATTCGCGCTGCACGGCACGAAGTAATCGTCACTCTGGATGATGATTTGCAGAATCCACCAGCGGAAATCCCCAAGCTTCTGGCCAGGCTCGAGGAAGGTTACGATGTCGTCTATGGCACACCGGAGCTCGAGCAACACGGCTTCATGCGTGACGTTGCATCAGTAGTAACAAAAATCGTCTGGCAAAAGATTTTGGGAGCGAAAACCGCCAGAGATCTCAGCGCATTTCGTGCCATGCGGACCAAGATTCGTGATGGCTTCACCCACTATCATGGTCCCTTCGTATCCGTCGATGTTTTGCTCACCTGGGGAACCACGAAGTTCTCTTCGATAAAAGTCAAACACAGTCCGCGTGCGCAAGGGCGTTCAAATTACACGCTCATGAAGCTCATCTCGCACGCAGTAACGATCACCACCGGCTTTTCCACGCTGCCTCTGCAGTTCGCCACTTTTGGTGGTGCTGTCTGCCTGCTTCTGGGATTGGTGCTGCTCATTTACGTAGTGGCACGTGCACTGCTGGAAGGGTCGCCGCCCGGTTTTCCGTTCCTCGCCTCTATCGTCATCATCTTCTCCAGCGCTCAACTTCTGGCTATGGGAATAATTGGAGAGTATGTGGGGCGAATCTCCTCGCGTGTCATGGCTAGACCTGCATATGCAGTAGACTCAGAAGAGAGCGAGAGCTACGAAGAGACTTCAGAGGTTGTGCTAGTCGGATCGCGGGAAATCTAACCGCCGCCTACGAATTTATCTGTTCGCTGCGGCGCGCCTCCAAAATCTTATTTCTGGCAAGAACCAGTGTGAGGGTTCCGTTTTCAGAAAATCGGGCATTATTGAGTCGGCGGACGCTTTTTCAAGCTCTGCTCACAATATTTTGAGATACTCTCAAGGGATGGCGTCGCAGGAATAACTGATTGGTTGTCCGTCTAGCTACAGGCACCATAATTGACAGCAGATACGAGATACGCGAGTATCTGGACTCCGGTCGGACCGGTTCCGTCTACAAGGCATATGATTCTTCCCTGCTGCGTGATGTTGCGATCAAGCTCTTAGGAGTTAACCTGGTCCACGATCCGACCTTATTGCAGCGCTTTCTGCGTGAGTCTCGTACGTTGGCCGAGGTTTCTCATCCAAACGTGGTGCGCTGTTTCGATGTGCGAATCGAGTCGAACGTGGGTCCCCATCAGGTGACCGAGCTCATCGAAGGAATCAGCCTGGCCAGGTTGCTCCGTGACTCGCGACCGACCTGGAAAGAGGCGCTCCGCTTAGTTATTCAAGTCTGTCAGGGGGCAACAGCGCTTCATGCGAAGGGTTTGATTCATCGTGATATCAAGCCATCCAACCTGATGCTCAATCGCACCGGGCAGGGAGATCAAGTCAAGATAATCGACTTCGGACTGGTGGGGCTTGTTACTTGGAACGAATCGAACGAGCATTTAAGAATAACGAACGCCGAATGTCTTGTCGGTACACCGACCTATATGTCGCCAGAGCAATGCAGAGGAAAGGAGCTGGACCGACGCTCCGATGTTTATTCCATCGGCTGTGTTCTTTATGAGCTAATCACAGGTGTGGCGCCGTTTCAGGCAGGCTCACCGTTCGAGACGATGCTGCTGCAAATGACGAGCAAACCTGCAAGCTTGGCAGAGACACTGAAAGATGGGTCTGACCCTGTTCCAATCGAGCTCGAAAAAATTGTGCAAAAAGCGCTGGAGAAAGATGCGAGCAATCGATACCAGACGGCTCTCGAGCTTCAAGAGGATTTGTCAGTCCTGCTCGAGTCATTGCCGTACTCGCAGTCGAACCTTCTAAGCGAATCAGAACCAACGCTTACAGCTCGCAAACTACAGCAAAGCTTGACTGAAGGCGCCGTAGTATCAAGGACCTCAAGACGTACCAGGCGCATAATCCCATTGGCGATGGGTATTTTAGTAGTGGTGTTATGGGCAGTGACGGCCTCGTTAGTCCAGAATGTTGTCGATCTCAAACAAACCAAACCAACCTCGAAGAAAGACGAAACCACGCAGGCGCCGGAACTCGATACTACGTTGCTGCATCAACTAACAGATGGTTCCCCTGACACAGGCAAGAATACTCAAACTTGGATCAAAAACGTCGTGGTCGTATCTGAAAAAGACAAACAATCGTGGAATAAGACCAAGGCTTCCGCGGAAAGACTGGTTTCTATGGGCGATTTGGCTTCTGCGCAAAAACTATTCTCAGGAGACTTGCGTAAGCGCGTGTACGTCGAGAGATTCACATCACGGGATTTTCGCAAGACGCCCAAAGCGAGGGTAGATGCATATTACGCTTTGCTCGATCTTTCTGCCCTGGCGAACAAGTGCGAATCGGTTACTGAGCAGCTTAGATATTGCCAGCGCATTTGCGCGCTGGTCGAAAAGGTTCCATCTCTACTGTCCAGAGACGAAAGTGATGAATTCGATCGAAGCGAAAAATCCTTCTTGCGATCAAGAGCAGTCGCAGCCTGTCTTTACGGCGCTAACAAATTGAACTATCAGGTACGCTTGGCCGACGGCGAAGCCCTTGTTAAGCGCATTCTTCCGATCGCTCAAGAGAATCCGAACCTCGTGGACTTCGCCGTACCAACGCGCCGCACAATCATGCAACAGTATGCTGATTTAGCCGTAGCTTTCTGCGAGACAGACTTGCGACTTGCAAGAAAGTGCCTGGATGAAGCAGAGCAAATCGAATCCAGAGAACACTTATCAAACACTGCTGTTGCGCTCGTTCTCAAAAATAGTCAAATAACATATTGCTTGCATACAAACCAGTTCGCCGAGGCCAGTGCTTTGGCCGAAAAGAGCATGGGGCTTGCAAATTCGGAAGAGTTCGCAACTCAACACTTCAATGTTAAAGCCAACTTTTATCGATTGGCAGGAGAAGCCTATGCAAAGCAAAACAGGCTTGAAAAGGCTATCGTGCTGTACGAGAAGGGCTTTTCCGTCGTGGATAGAGAAAAGGGCGTTAGACAGGAACTGGGTGGTGTTTTGCTTATGCGGTTGGCGGTGTCTTGGGATGATCTGAAGCAGCTTGATAAAGCAAAAGCTTGCGTTGATCGGTTTATGAAATACACAGCGAGCTACGTGGAGCAAGCGAAATCTCCGGCTGCGCGTGAAGTGGCAAGGAGGACACAGCGAGATTCCTTGCACACTTTCGTTGAAAATTTGATGCTGATACATCCGGGAATTATTCAGCCGGTTGTGGAAAAGAACCTGCAGCTAGCGGAAGAACCAGGGTCTATTTATTCAGTTATCGATCGCGTGGCAGCATATACCTCTTCTGGATGGCTGAACGCTCACATGGGTAACTGCGCGCGAGCTACAGCGCATTTCGACAAAGGTTTGGCAGTACTGAGAGGAACGAAGGAGGATAGGGACCATGATTATTGGCGCGCACTGGCGCTCTGGGGGCGCTCCAATGTGGCTATTCGAGAGAGGCGTTTGGCCGCTGCTCGGCGCGACACTGCCGAGAGTCTGAGGTTGAGCAGGAGAAGAAAGGCTCTCGGTACACCGTTCATATTCGAGGACAGGCTGGTAGAGCAATGGAACCGGCTACAGCGACCTGACCCATTCAACAAATGAATGCCTTCATCCGTGGTGCTTCAGAATTTGCTTCACGACAGCGAAACTAAGAGGCGTTTTCTGCTTCTTTTTCTGGTTCGGGCTCCGGCTCGTCACCGCCGGCAAACAGATCTCTCGCCACCACCAGCCGGTTGTTGCCCTTTCTCGCTTCCTTCAAAGCCAGTTCGCATGCGCCTAGAAGCCTGGGCAGGTCGGCCACGTCGTTGGGCAGTGACGCGATTGAGCAACTGGACTTTTGCACAGTTCCTCCCATGAATTCCGCTTCCGTCGACTCTTCTACGAGAGCACGGAAGATCTGACGGAACATCATAGTGGCGCGCGATACCTTCGCGCCGAGAACGGCGATGGAAAAATTGTCCCCATTGTGACCGACAAGTCCCTTGAAGTTGGGAATGGTCTTGATTATCCGAATGATTTGACCTGCTTGATGTTCCGTCTTGATGGGCTCGAAAGAAAATACCGCCATCGAGATCGGCGTTCTGCCCAGCGACAGTTCGTAATCCAGCAGATACAAAAACGCCTCGAACTGCAGGAGGCCTGTCTTTTGGTTGACCAGCACCTTACGCAGAGTGTTTAGCGTCGGTTGTATAGCTATGGGCTGGACATCGAGAAGACGCTGTTCATCGAGATCTTGGGGGAGTGCGATGAGGTTGCATTGCAGGAGCGTGGCCATGTTGGTGATCCACTCACTCCTGGAGAGGTCGAGGTCGGCGACAATTTCTTCCACGGTTCGATTGCCGTCAATAGACAGATAGAGCGGTTTCAGCTCCTTGAAACTAAACCCCTTGCGACGTTCCAGACTCTTCTGAAACTGGTCTTCCGTGAGGAAGCTGTTGGTCCGGTGGGGGACCGTGGACATTCGCAGACCGGCGGTTTGCAGGAAATTTGTATCGTCCATGAGTCTTGCTCCCTTGAGGAGCAGGCTGTTTAAGCTTTCATTGATCGAGCGTGCTGGAACACGCAACTCTGGTTCGAACTCGAATTCGCCGTCGTTCCAGCAAAGAAGCTGGAGGAAGCATTCGACTCCGCGTCCTCGCGTTCCTGTGGCATGCGAAGGTTCGCCATCAACAAAGAAAATGTCCGCCCATGCACTAGATCGCTTGATCTTTAGCCGACCGGTCAGTTTGTCCAGCAGAATTGACTGCACCAGATTGCTGATGTGAACCAGGGCAAGATTTCCCGATAGGACCTGGGGTTTAACCAGCGACTCTTCCGGAACGAACGCTGGAAAGTCGCTAAACGTGCGGTTCTGCAGCCCTCTGACTTCTTTCTCTCGTTTTTCTGGCTTTGTTGCCGGATTGCGGCGCTGCTTCTCATACTCTATCGCTGTGGTAAGAGCCTGCATTACACGGGTGCGGCTGTTCTCTTTGCAATCTACGAGTTTTCTTCTCGTATCTTTATGCGAAAGGTCGACTTGCCAATGGAAGCTCTCTTCGTCAGCCAGAAAGGTGACCTTGAGATTTAGATTACTTTGTAATTCCTGCCACTTGTAGGAGGTTTCGCCGTCAGCCTTGGCTTTCGTACGCAAATCCTCAATTTGCTCAGCATTCGGTCTTTGGCTTCCCGCACCAGCCTGCTCAGACACCGTACTACTCCCTAATTTTGACAATCCTCGGAATTTTTGCCTAAGACAGTTTAGCAATTTTCAAGGAAAAGACTCTCATTTTCTCTGAAAATGGCTCTGTATATAGACTCCATTTTAAAGGGGATTGCCTCCATGTACGTTTTGGGCATTCATTTTGGTTCGCACGATACCAGTGCGTCCCTGGTAAAAGACGGGGAAATCATTGCCGTCATGGAACAGGAGCGATTCGACCACAAAAAGCATACGACCGCTTTTCCACTCGATGCTGCCCGTTATTGCCTTGCGGAAGGCAAAATCGGTTTCGAAGACCTGGCCTATGTTGCTTGTGCGACGGATCCGGAGTTCACCAACGTACAGAAGCAGAAGTTCATCGAAAGCAAGGTTTCGTCGACTCTAATCCCGGCCTGGTCGAATCGAGAGGACATTGAAGCAATCATCCGTCGCAACCTTAGCGAAATTTCCCCTGCCGCTCAAAACGTTCCAATCTTTTCAGTCGATCATCACAAAGCGCATGCAGCGTCGACTTTCTACATCTCGCCTTATCGCGAAGCCGCAATCTTCACGGTCGACGGCATGGGAAATTGGGTGACCACGACCGGTGGCTTCGGAAAAGATAATCAGGTCGAAACGCTGGTAGAGATTGCCCATCCGCACTCTCTCGGTCTGCTCTACGGCACGATAACTCAGTTTCTCGGCTTCCGCGCGGCCTGTGACGAGTCAAAAGTTATGGGATTGGCTTCATACGGACGTCCGACATTTGTGGAGCAGTTCCGCGAACTCTGCCGTTATGAAGATAAACAGATTAAATTGGATTTGAATTATTTCACCTTCCATGACCAGCCTCTCATGCGCAATGACAAAGAGTTCAACGAGTGGTACTCGAAGAAGATGGAAGATCTTTTCGGTCCGGCTCGCAAGGAAGAATCCGAACTCACTGATCGAGACATGGATCTCGCGCACAGTGTCCAGGTTCTTCTCGAAGAACGTGCCTTCCAACTGCTCAACGATCTGCACGAAATTTGCCCCACCGATAATCTTTGTCTGGCAGGCGGCGTGGCTCTCAACTCGACGATGAACGGCAAGATTAGTCAGTTCACGCCGTTCAAAAATGTATTCATCATTCCTGCCGCCAACGATGCCGGTCTCTCGCTTGGTGCTGCGCTCTACTGCAACGCAGTCGAGTCACCATCAACGTTCGTCAGACATCCCTTGGATCATGCCTACTATGGCAGCCACCACTCGGACCCGGAGATCGAGGCCGAGTTTAAGGATCTACCGCCATCAATCGATGTCTCCAAACCAGCGGATCTGGTAGGAGAGACCGCCAAACTTTTGAACGATTACAACATCGTCGGATGGTACCAGGGACGCATGGAGTTCGGTCCGCGCGCGCTGGGAAATCGCAGTATCCTTGCCAATCCCAGAAAAGCGGAGACGAAGGATATCGTCAACCAGAAAGTGAAATTCAGGGAGAACTTCCGCCCGTTTGCTCCGATGGTTCCGCTGGAATACGTGAGTGAGTATTTTGAGTCGAACGAAGAGATGCCGTTCATGCTCAAGATCGTCGAAGTGAAACCGGAGAAACGATCGGTGATTCCAGCGGTGACACACGTCGACCACACCGCAAGAGTGCAGACCGTGACGCCGCAACAGAACGAGAGAATTCATAGCCTGTTGCACGAAATGAAAAAACTCGGTGGTGTGCCGGTCCTGCTCAATACCAGCTTCAACATCCGCGGCGATACCATCGTCAGAACACCGAAAGATGCAGTCAAATGCTTGCTCGAGACGGGCTTGAACGCGTTGGCAATCGGTCCGTATCTGCTGGTGAAGAAGCCATAGGAAGCTTCTGCATTGGTTCGTGCCATTGGCGAAAGCTCACGCGATTACTCGAAATCGGGTAATGCGTGAGCGTGTTCTATATTGCCGTTCGAATCACAATCCC
>CAYTDR010000251.1:0-9242 GCA_964436185.1 uncultured Candidatus Obscuribacterales bacterium
AAAACAGGTCTCTTCAAATCCGACTCGGTGGCGGATTCTTTTCCAAAATACAAGTACGGCGATCAGGTATGGGTGCTTAGGCCGCCGGATGTGCCAGTAAATCCGGATGCTCCCAATCGTCCCCGTCCAAGAGTTGGTCCCGACCGACCGGATAGACCCGATAGGCCGGTCAGACCCAGCAGACCTGACAGTCCCCGTCCTTATCATCCCGACCGCAGTATTGAGCCTGATATCGACCGAGACCGAGACCGAGACCGTCCAGAAGAGAATGATGGAGCAGGTCCTCGCAAAAGCCGTCTGGCAATCTTGAGTCATGCCCTGGGCCGTATTGGTGAACGTCTCTGGGCTCAGGGGGATTTCGCCAGAGTCGTGAAGGGTGGCCGACTGGGATGTGCGGCAAGTGTATCCGAGGTACTGCAAGCCGCAGGGTACCGTTATGCCAATAGCGCGGGCGTCGGAGATCTGGTTGGGACATTGCGCAACCACGGATGGCAGCGCGTTCCCCTCAGTGAGGCGCGTCCCGGTGATGTCGTATACGGTGGCAGAGGTCCTAACTGGGAAGCCGGTGGTGGCAATGCCCATATCGGAGTCGTAGGCGAGGACGGAAAAGTCTTCCACAACAGCTCCAAGCAGCGAAGATGGATTCCTGACTCGCTAGCAAGGGTTTTCAACTCTGAACGATTTGGGCAACAGCGTTGGGCGCTCCGACCACCTCAGCGAACCGCCTGAGAGAACACGCGAGAACCTTCGACAAGTTCTGTCTGCCGTAACAGGGAATTATGTTAGAGCGACTCGGCTCGTCCCACGTGTCGCTTTTTCGGCTCCTCTGCGAACCTAAGGCGGCGCTAGCAAAGATGGGGGAAGGAAGTTCTTTATTCGTTCCTTGACAGCTCACACTGTTATTCCTGTAATCCGGCTGAGTTCTTGCTTACAAGGTTTCAAAAAAGACAAAAAATCCTTGCCCAATGGATCTGTCTCGTGAGTTCATGGTTAACTGTGAAGTTGATGGACTCTGGCTTGGAGAGAACCGATGGCTGAACAATTTCCTGTATCGGGGCCGAAATTCATTTTGCGGTTGTTGCTGGCATCAACAGTCTCACTTCAATGCGCGCTTTGTTTGAATGCGCCGGAAGGCTTAGCACAGACAAAAAAGGGCGGCGAGTCCAAAGCAACCGTTGGCGGGGACAAGTCCAAGATCGTTTGGAATCAATGGGATGAGTCGTTATTCGCACGAGCCAAGAAAGAGAACAAGTTCGTCTTGCTCGACCTGGAAGCTGTTTGGTGTCATTGGTGCCACGTGATGGACAAGGAGACATACAGCGATCCGGCTGTTGCTCGCATTCTCAATTCCAAGTACATCTGTGTACGAGTCGATCAGGATTCGCGCCCCGACCTGAGCAATAAGTACGAAGACTACGGTTGGCCGGCGACGATCATCTTCAACGGCGATGGAGTGGAGATTGTTAAGCGCTCCGGATTTATTCGCCCTGATAACATGACCAAGCTTCTCAATGCAATTGTTGCCGATCCCAGTCCCGAGAAGGAGACGAAGGAACGGCTCACATACAGCGACCAGACCTTGTTGAATAAGAGTCTCAAGGACGAACTGCTGAAGAAACACATTGGCGGCTACGATACCAAATACGGTTCATGGGGAACCTTCCAGAAATTCCTCGACTGGGACAGTGTCGAGTATTCCATGGAGCTGGGTTTGAAGGGCGACAAGCCTGCGGAGAAGCGTGCACGAGACACACTGGTTGGGCAATTGAATTTGCTCGATCCTGTATGGGGTGGCGTGTACCAATACTCGACGGATGGCGATTGGAAACATCCGCACTTTGAGAAGATCATGCAGATGCAGGCGGAGAATCTGCGCATGTACGCGCTGGGATACATGCTCTATGGTGACAAGAGGTTTCTGCAAGCGGCGACCAAGATTGGTGGATATCTGAATGGCTTTCTGAGCTCGCCGGACGGAGCATTCTACACTAGCCAGGATGCCGACCTGGAGCCGGGTAAGCACAGCGAGGATTTCTTCAATCTCAATGATCAGGCGCGACGCAAGCGTGGCATTCCGAGGGTGGACAAGCATATCTATGCCAGGGAGAACGGTTGGGCCATAAAAGGAATCACCTATCTCTATATGGCTACTGGAGACAAGTCTTATCTCGACCGGGCCGTCAAGGCTGCCGACTGGATCATCGCAAAACGTTCGCTTCCTGGAGGCGGTTTCTCGCACGATAGTCTCAACCCTGCGGAGAAGGCAGGCGGTCCATACCTGGGAGACACACTCTCCATGGGCAGGGCGTTCGTCGCGCTGTATGAGGCGACTGCTGATAGGAAATGGCTTGGGCGGGCAGAACAATGTGCCGACTTCATCGACAAGCACTTCAACAACTTTCTGGAATCAGCCCAGGGAAAGAAAGCGATCGGATATCTGACTGCCGACTCCACGTCACGCAAAGTAGCTCGGCCCGAACCGCTTCTGGATGAAAACATCATGACCGCCAGGTTTACTAACCTTCTGTTTCACTACAGCGGGAAGAAGAATTACAAAGCAATGGCAGAACAGGCGATGCGATATTTGGCGACGCCCCAGGTGGCAAGGCGCAGAAAGATTTTGGTAGCTGGAATACTTCTTGCCGATAAGGAACTCTCCAGCCCGCCGCTCCATATTACCGTAGTGGGCGGCAAGAAGGATGCCAACGCCATCGCGCTCTACGATGTAGCTCGAAAGAGTCCTGCGGTTTATCGCAGGATTGAATGGTACGACAGAGCGGAGGGCTCGCTTCCCAACATGGATGTCGAGTATCCCGAGTTGAAGAAGGCCGCGGCATTCTCTTGCGGCGATGGGACATGCTCGCGCCCCGCGTATGATCCGGTCACCTTTCAGCAGATGGTTCGCCGCTCCGGCAACTAAATTGCAGTGTCGGTAAGTCCAGCCACTTGCGATGGACGTTCTAATTGTGGGAAAATCCCTTTCGAAAACGTGGTTTCGTCGGGTTATATCCTCGACTTGATACGCTGGTGTCGAAACACCAAAAAGGTAGCCAAGACAATCAAAGGAAGGGCCAGGATGAGCGAACCAGTAATCTGTGACCGGAAACCGTGTATCATGAAGGTAGCACCTGGCAACTACGCATGGTGCGCGTGTGGACAATCTCAAAGACAACCGTTTTGTGATGGCTCGCACGCCGGCTCGGGTTTTCAGCCTGTTCGATTTACTCTGGAGGAGGAAACGACGATGGCTTTATGCATGTGCAAGCACACCAAGCACAGTCCTAAGTGTGATGGGGCTCACTCGTCCCTGGTGCCCTCGGAATAAGAGATCCTTTTTCGCAAGGACATCAACTTCATGACAAGCGGTCCGCGTGCAGGCGATTTTAGAAGAGTGTTTTCATCGAGAATGTCGATGATACTGTATTCGGTGACGGTGCTTTTGCTGCAAGCATGCCTTTGTTCGAGCGCCTCCGCATTCGACGCCTCTCACAAGCTCTTCTCAAAAGAGTTGAGTAAGTACGTGCATGATGGAGCGGTCGACTATTCGAAGTGGAAAAAGGATCGCGCTCCCCTCGATCAGTATCTCGACCAACTGAAAAATATGTCCAGCGCTGACTACAAGGCGCTGTCCGAGGCCGATAGAAAAGCACTCTGGTTGAACGCTTACAACGCCTACACGATTAAACTCGTTCTCGAACACTATCCTATTAAAGGAGAGATCAGGTATTACCCTGCTGACAGTATTCGGCAAATTGACGGCTTTTGGGAAAAGAATCCGTTCAACGTGAGCGGCAAAAACGTGACATTGGAAGAGATTGAGCACAACATTCTGCGCAAGGACTTTCGTGATCCGAGATTGCACTTTGCCGTGGTCTGTGCAGCAAAGGGGTGCGCCAAGATTCGCAAGGAGGCATTCACGGGCAGCAATGTCGAAGAGCTACTCGCAAGTTCTGCCCGCGACTTCGTCACTGATCCGGCGCATGTGAAATTTAGCTTCGATAAGAAAGAGGCGCACATATCGAAACTCTTCTCCTGGTTTCCCCTGGACTTCGTTAAGAGCGCCGGGCTATGCAGGCGGGTTCCCCCGCCGACGGATGACGAGATAGTCTTAACTTACATTCTGAGGAACTCACCGCCAGCGGTGCTGGAGAGTTTTGGCGGGTTGGATAGCATCAAGGAATACAACGTCGTGTATGACGAGTATGACTGGGGCCTCAATGACTGGAGCACAGCTTCGGCTAAATCAATTACGGAAAGCAAACGCAAATAGCTCGCCTAATTGACGTTGGCGATTTGGCTTGTGAACGAGCGGACAAGCGGACGGGACTAGCAACACGCCTGCGAGCAGTCGGCTACAGAGAACAAGCCATGCCTGGCTGCAAAGGCGGACTACAGTCCGCACAGTTGCTTATCAAAAGACCCTCAACCGATAACGGTGGAGGGTCTTTCAAGAGGGACTATTTTGTCTTAGCCGTGTTGTGCATTTACTGGTGAGACGACCGCTTCTCCTCCCGACGTTATAGGCAGCGTGCGCGTGGCATTGGCCTCCCTTTGCAGTTCGATCGCGCGCAGCGGCAGATAGACGAGGATTCCTGCTACCCAGCTTTGTATCGAGCAGATACCACCATGCAGAAGGTCGATTCCTGGAATGATATTGGCGGTTGCCACACCAACTGTGCAGCCTACAATAAGTGCAATCAATGCGGATTTGCGGATGTTTGGCAGCTCGTCGTCGGCAGCAACTCGGGAGAAGTCGGTTTCAATCGAGAAGAATTTCCTGACGATCAGGAACTCGGCGACCAGAATGACTGTCGGCATCGCAACGATAACACAGTTGAGGGAGGCTACTTTCTCCAGGGACTGTGCGCAGCCACAGCATGAAAGAACTGCTGCGACGATTGCGCCCAACACTGTCAAAACGGTGACTGCCAGCTTATGCGGGATGTTCATGATGCTCGAGAGTGCATTGGAGGACCCAAACAAGTTCGAATCATTGGAGGCGAAGTAAGAAGCAGAAAGTACCAACCCGGCGAGAAGCGCGATGCCGCCAAACGAATAGTCGTTCATGAAGTTGGTCGCTGCACCATAGTCGGTGATACCAGACATTCTTGCAACTAACCATCCTGTTGTTGGGAAGACGATCATTCCCATGCACAGTGAAGCAATTATTGGCGACGCTGTGGAGGATAATTTCGGCTTTCCGTAGCGCCAGTAATCAGGCTCGTTGCCCCAGACACAAACGCCGATGACGAAGTTTGCGATGACTGCCAGTGCCATGGGAAACGTGCATGTGGCAGGTTCTGACCAGACTGTCGTCGGGCAGGTGCTGGCGGCCTTGATGAGAGTGTAGGACACCCAAACGATGATTAGCGGTGCGGCGAAGAAGCGAGCAAAGTTAGCCACGCCTTTGAAGCCCCAAAAGTTGTTGAAAGCCATTATCACGGCAAAGGCAGGAGCGATAGCGACCAGAGGTATCTGGAAGTGAAACAGTCCATGAAGGCTTTCGGCCAAGAAAAGGGATACCAGTCCGTACCAGGCGATGAAGATCCACAAAAGATTGAAGACAACTACTTTGTTGCCAGTTCGACCGAATACATTCTTCACCAGCGCGCTGTAGCTCTGTCCGCTCATTGCTCCAAGGTGACTGGAGGGAAGAGCATATGCCAGCAGCAGCGCGCAACTGATGGCGGTGCAGAGTAGAACCTGAGGCAGAGAGATTCCCTGTTTGAACCAGAGGAAACCAACCAGTACCCCCGGGAAGAATGTCACCATGGTAATCCAGAGAAGCCCCATCGTAAGCGGCGTTCGTCGCTCTGATAGTGGAATGACCGTCAGGTGAGTCGATTTTTCAATATCCACGCTCAATCTCCAGGTTGTCAAAGGACCGGCTTACAACTATAGTTGCGCCGCCATAGCGTGTCCCGATATAGGTGGGATGATCACCATGAATATAAAGACAAGATCTAAACATTGATCTTTATTGATATATGGGCGATGCAAATATTCACATGCAATCAGCAGCACGGTCCATCCAGGTCGCGAAATGAGGTTCCAACCACTGGAGGGAAGTGATGGTGACGCAGTTCAGCGAAAGGAGATGTCACTGTTCATTCATCATTGGCCGGCGACTGCGTGCGTAATGAAATCGGAGCTTAGACTGGCTTGAACTCGACTGGTTAAGAGGGCGATGCAAATACTCTTGCAATTGAATGGCAGACTGGTGGCATGGCATAGCGTCAGCGGCTGGCGCTTGTGGCCGGTTGGCCGCCCACTGCTTGCATGAGGAAATTGGCAGCCAGGGCTTGGCGGAAGCTGATTCCGATGCCGGGAGCGGGGTCGGGTAATGCAGAGTTGAAAGCGAGGTCGGCGTTATTATCAAAGTGACCGACTAGATGCAGAACTTGACCACGGCCGTAGGTGAGCAGAAAGGCCAGCACGCCCAGTTGGGATGGATCTTCCCGCATCAGGAGCCGACTTCGAGCCAGTACTCTAACGGGTCCGGGTTTAGTAACTTTTACCATCTGGCTCTTTTTTACCAGAGCCCAGGAGGCGGAGCGGGGAGTGTTTGCCAGCAAGTAGTCAGTCTCAGGATCGACCGCTACTACGTCTACGACCTGTGCTTCAGTGTAGCCACCATTGAACTCCACATTTCCTGGAAAGGCTTTTTGAATCACTCCTGATAGTGCCCAATCAGTTGACAGAAGGAAGCCTCCCATCCCAACGAAGCGACGCAAAGATAGAATGGCGTCATTGGGCAGGTCTCCGGCACAGTTTATTACCACCACTTTCACTTCATCGAGATTCATGCTGCCCAACTTTTCCGGACTCACTCGCGTGTACGGCAGACCAAACGATCTGAGCGCATGCGCGGAATCGTCCCAGGCACCTTTGACTTCGATGATCTGTCCTTTGGTGACGCGAGCCTCAGCTCCCGGATATGTACTATCGAGCCAGGCTTTGAACGTTTTAGCCGAAATCGAGATTGTCTTTGTCTGGTGCAGGAAAGGGGCCTGCGAAAGGAGATTGATCGCTATCTGGTCCTGTCCGGGCGCGCCTTGTTGATTCGGCATCGTGGGTGTGCGCCAGGTACTTATCGTCGCTTCCAGTGGTCCGCTCGATGGCAAGGTGCGCGTTCCATCCGGTGTCACAAGTTGGCCCGGATCGACAACGTCGTGCACGGATCCATCTGCAGGTGCTTGAAATTCAGCTTGTCCCGACGGACTTGCCGCAGGTGGCCTCTGTTGTCGCGTTCTTGTTTGTTGGCGCTCGGTTGATGGGCTGTCCTGATAATACCGATGATCGCGGCCATAGCCGTACATATGGTCCGGATGAATAGGTGCGCCCTGCTCTTGTTGTCGTTGCTGGTGCTCCAGCTCAGCCTGGTCTTGTCCGCCCAGTTTGAACTCAGAAACATCTCCTTCTACCCAATCGGAAGCTCTGGCAGGTACCAACGGCACGAGAAATGCAGTTGCAATTACTACCCACCTCTTCGACAATATCAACCGCCACTTCGTCAATTCTTTTGCCTGTCTCGTTCATTTACTCAAGAAAGGATGTCTCGGGTTTCCAAGGAATATGGTCAAATCATACTACCTTGGGCCATCGCCAACCAATTTCGATTGTATTCCGAAACGGCATATCTTGGTGATATGCGCGAAACATCGTTTACGTTGCTTGTGGTCGAAGCATTATCAGCGAAGTCGGACAATGCAGCAGGCGTCAGCCCACCTCAAAGTCGGAGAGCAAGAAAATTATACGGACTTCGATGCAGTTTCTAGTCGCACCTATACTTCGCCGACGTTTTGCGTTCCTACAACTCAGTCGATCAATCATAAGGATGAAGATCCTTGTGACTTTCGTTCGCGAATGGTCTGAGTTTTTTGCCGCGAATATCAGAAGGAGACGAACTTCAAGCGATGTGCGTTTTGAAAAGAGATAAGGATTTGGAAAGAGACGAGAGGAGGGCGAAGTTTGAGCCTGAAGCTCGGATTTGCGGATCGACTATTGAACGTTCGATCTCAAAGTTCGATCTTGCACCTGAGGTGCGAATTAGAGTGAGCGCAAAAATCAGAAATGGTTTTCGTACTTATTTCTCTGCTACTGAAAGTCATTCAGATCTTCCAATGCAGTATCCAAGCCATTCATCATGGCGTAAGTCTTTTTGCGAGTGAAGCAAATAGTAAGTGATGAGCATTAGGCCCGTTTACGAGGTCTATCTTGTTCAGTGTTGTCGAGACCGTTGATGGATTTCCGCAATCCCGCCAATGCTTTAAGGTTAGGCAGGATGACTTCTTTCATCTCTTCGAGTTCGTACGAACCGATCTCGTGCTTGTCATATTTGCGACAAACATCTTCCCATAGCTCGAAGAGTCGTCTTGGATCACAAGTCTCTCTCGCTCGCTTTTGATACTCTAATAAATCAAACGCTTCGATGGTCGTAACCTCCCTAATACCTCATACTTAGAGCATGCAAATAATTTTTCGTTATGTCAAGTTATCGTTTCGGGTGCTTGACAGTACAACCGCTATTAATACCACTCGTAAACATTGACTACTACTGGGTTATGGCTTGTATATATGCAAGCGAAAAAATTTCTCGACAGACGATATTTCATCTGGTGCTTATGAGGATCAGCTACGATTATGTAGTCACGGGTGTGTTAGCGGGCATGAACTTCGATCTAATTGCGATTCTAATTTTCTTGAGTGTCATCGGAATTTTCCTGGCGCTCGTTGTCGGCCGACTGCAAATGCAGCAGTATGACGAGCTGGAGCGAGAGTTTGAAAGTCAGTCGAAACAGATGCAAGATCTCGAGGAGGGTTACAAGAATTTGAGCGAGTTAGCCCACGCTCCCAGTTTCGGTGAGATCCTGCCGATGTTCAGAGACAAGTCAGGAAAGCTTCAAGTGGATCGTCGTGCCACTTTTACGGTGCCAGGAACGATCGCTCGACAAGTCTTACTTCTGGTTGAGGCGATTGAGCACGTCGACGCAGAGTCGAACCTCTCCGAAGGTTCGTTGCAGTCTGCGCTCAACGTGTTCGGATTGAACCTGGATGATTCAGGCAGCAAGGAAGATTTGCAGACGATGCTGCGGCTTGCACGTCACTGTATTCATGCAAGAATTCTTGGCGAGACCGAGGACGATTTCCAGGCCCGGATAGCAACGCTGAAGGTTAACGGTAGTCTCACTCTCAGCCACAATGGACGGTTGCGATTGCGCGAGTTTTTGAGTGCCTTATAC
>CAYTDR010000252.1:0-9239 GCA_964436185.1 uncultured Candidatus Obscuribacterales bacterium
TCTCAAAATACTCCCTAAGACGGAGCTCATCCTCATGGCAGAAGAAGACGGACAGTGCGAAGGACGCTGTCACTACTGCAACGAGTATTACTACATCGGTAGAGACCGACTTCTTGACCTGGCCCAAAGACAACGCTAACAGGCCGGCCGCGCATATTTCTCTGCGCAGCCAGCTATGTAAAAGCTTCGGTGAGCTTTCAATCTTTCGAACGTCGAAACCTAAAGCCTGGCAAGGCTTCGTTTTTTTGTTCGTTAGTAAAAGGAAAACGGAGATGCCGCAAGCATCACCGTCACCGTAAGTGCGTCAAGTGCGTGAACAAAGCGCGAGGAGCCTAAAGAGCTCTCGCGATTTTTCCTCTCTTGATGCAGGATGTGCAGACTTTCATTCGCTTGACCGAGTTTGCTACTCGGGCGCGCACTGTCTGCAAATTCGGCAACCAACGCCTATTGTTGTGCGGGTTCCAGTGTGACCGCAAGAAGGTGTAATTTACACCTGTTTGTGGTCCTTTGCCACAGACATCACAACGTTTCGCCATAACATGCCTTCCCAGTTAATTACGATAACCGCAGAGAGTTTTTGAAACTCTCTTTTCCCTCTGGCTTACTAGCCGGAAGGTTTTCGAGGACCGTCCGATAACGAGCCTGGAGGTCCTCGCGCCCTCAGTTGGTGCTCCTTAGTAGTGGAACTCCAATGCTGCTGGCAAAGGCTGAATTGTAGCACGCCCTTGAGAATGGCTGGGGCAGTATATTGTCAAATGTAATGGTCGTCATCAACAATTAGACATAATATTTCCCCATTAACCCCCGCGACGTGGTAGCCTATTTTTGGGAGAACCACCCAGGTTTGCGCTTATCAGGCTTTTAGCCCTCGCCGATTTCAAGCATGTCCTGGTACTTTATTCTTCTGGTTGGCGGTTAGTAATAGATTTAGGTTGGCATGATTAAAAGTAGGCTTCTAATGTTCGCGAAATCATGGTATCAATTCATTGGGGAAGAAACTGCCGCTTGAAATACTGTCGGTGGGGGTGCGAGGAGTAGCTAGTAGGAACCAGTAATGGCACTCGTTAATTACGCGGCGCGAGAGATCAATTGCAAAATCGTTTACTATGGCACCGGTCTTGGTGGCAAGACTACGAACTTGAAATATATTCACAGCCAGTTGGCGCCGACAACTCGCGGTGAGCTAATAAGTCTCGCAACGGAAACAGAGCGAACACTTTTCTTTGACTTTTTACCACTAGACTTGGGCAGCGTGCAGGGTTTCAAAACAAGATTCTCGCTGTACACAGTACCCGGTCAGGTAGAGTACAACGCCAGCCGAAAGCTGATTCTCAACGGAGTTGACGGAATCATCTTCGTCGCTGACTCTGATGTTATGCGCTCGAAGGACAACGTCGAGTCCTTGCAGAACATGATTGAGAACCTGGCAGAGTACAGCCTCACTCTCGACAACATTCCCTGGGTACTTCAATACAACAAGCGTGACCTTGCAAACGCTATGCCCATTGAACGTCTAGAGCGCGAGCTCAATCAGCGGCAAGTGCCCAGTTTCGAAGCGGTTGCTTCGGAGGGACTGGGCGTATTTGCAACTTTGAAAGCTATTAGTAAACTGATTCTCAATAGACTGCAATAAGAAGATCACTTCTGGCAGGTGTTTGCAACCGATTTAGTTGGCGTCCAAAGGGGTCGCTAGTTTGAGTCAGCGTGGCGATGCTCGTCCTTTGTGAGCGGCAGTAGCTCTTGTCTTGTTCCGCTTTCCGGAGCTGGCCAAGTGGTGCTGTTTGGCGCGAAACCAGGCTGGATTTCGGCCTGGAATTTGAGACTTGGTATTCTTTGGTGCTACTTTGATACTATGCCTAGTGGCGAGGCGGACGCATGGTCTCGGATCTGCGTAAGTCCGTTCAGCTTGGGGATCATCTTGAATTGTGTAACTGAGGCAGTATAGAGCGAGCTCTTCACCTCGCGAGAAAACCGAGAAGGTAGCTCGCTGGCAACCTTCTCGAGTTCGTGCAATACAAGCGCGTCTGCATGATCAGTGACTTCTGTGATGTCAATGTCGAGAGTCAGCGCTAGTTTGCTTCACTTTGGTCGGATAATACCGTATGTGGCACCAGCCGAGTAAAGAATTACTTGACTGGTTGTAAATCTCTAGTCGCGGGTTTTGCGGGAAGTTTTTCTGCATCGCTTCCATATCTTTGCCTGTCGTCTTCTCGCGCACACTTGACGATGTAAATAGGAAGTTTGAGGAGGAAGACGCGTTGCGCCAGGCGTTGGGCGATGGGTGAATTTAAAATGCGATCTGGAAAGCCTTTGCTCCAGAGCCATTCACTTATGGAGGCAAAGGCAATACCGAGAATGAATCCGCCCAGGCAATCCGTTGGGAAATGCATCTTGTCGTAAACACGAGCCCAACAGACAAGTAAAGTGAATATCCAGAAAACGACTGCCGTACGGCGCTTGCAGCAATGTGTAATTACAACTGCTGCGGTTGCGAACCCCAATACGTGACCTGATGGAAACGAATAATGAGTGGTGAGATATTCCGGAATCGGTTTATGCGCCTGAAGTGCAGCGTATACATCAGGGCGATGGCGTTGAACTGTGTACTTGACTATAAACCCAAGTATCGCGGTGGTCACAAGCGCCATCAGAATGCGGAAAGCAAGAGCACGATGTCTTGTCGCCCACATAGCCGGAATCAGCAACCAGACAGTGGCCGCTTTGGCTGAAAGCAGGGAGAGAATCGATGCTGCCCATAACAAGATTGGATTCTGAAATTGGGCAACCCAAAGAAGCACTTGCATGTCCCAATTCTGAAATGATTCCAGCACTTGGTGCACCTATTTTGGATGATTGGCACATTTTACGAGGTTCCCTCCTGAAAACCTTTAGATGAGTTTCATTGAGCCTCGACTTGGCCTCGTGTATATACTGGCCTGAGTGGCTTTTCACATCGTTGTCCCTGGCAAATATCCGACACTCTTAGTATCCTTTCAATAGTAGAGTCACAGAGCGCGACTCAATTGAGTCTGGAATCTTGTAAACCCTGATTTAGCCGTGAGTCCCGTCATTCGTCAAGAAAAGCCCAGCAAGGAAGCCGACCTGATCGCGCTGCGAAAGGCTCTCACGATTGAGAGGCGGTCTCGCTATCCGGATTTTCCTGGACGATTCAGCACTTTCTCGCAGTTCATGTACAGAACCGCTGCGCGCCTGGCGCGAGAGTATCCAGGTGAAGCTGCCTGGGTGACGATCAAGGGGTTGTTTCGACAGTATCGACATACCGATGCAGCAACAAGGATAGCCATCGTCAGACGAGCGGAGGAGTTGCTTACTCCGTACTGGTCCAAGATTAAGCTTGATTCACCGATACCGTCTGACATCGAGTCGGATCAGTCGGATAATGCTGCCGATTCTGTGAGCTCTATCGATAATCACGACGATGCCGAGTCCTTGACCGAACGAAGATACGACGGAAATGCTGGAAAGGGCTCTGTTGCGCGAACCGACGCGATTACTTCGGTACAGCCCGCATCGCGCAAGCTCACCCTCGGGCTGGAAGCAGCGAGACGTGCTATGGCTGCCGAAGGTGGGCGGTCTGCTTCGCATCAGGTGGGCACCGGCGCCGGTATCGCAGCTGGTCCGCGAGCCCGACCGGCCGATACAGGCTCGAGCCGAACGGACAGCGGCGACAACTATTCTTCCACTCGACCTGGAAGTTCTCCAGCAATACGGGGCACGGCCATCCCTGGAACTCGCGGACCTTCCTCTGCGGGGTCGGGTGGACTCGCAGGCAGTACTGTGGACCAGAAGAGTGCTGCACGAGGACGCTCTCCTGATAATCCGACTCCAGCGACTGGCGTACAACGCTCTTCAGATCCTCGCGCAGCGGCTAGTGGTGGGCAACGGTCCTCAGGGGGTTCTTCGGGCAGCGCAGGCGCCAAGAATGGAGAGTCCGGCACAAACTCGGTAAAGGGCGGCGAAAAACCTGGCAAAGGAACAGAAGGGTCCTCCATTAAAACGGGATCCAGTGGTGGTGCTTCGGTATCATCAGGAGGATCGACGCCAGCCGGCAAGGTAGGTCAATCCGGCAAGCCAATCAAACCAGGCGCAGCAGGACGCGGTATTGAAGACACCCCGGTCCAGTTCGTCAAAGGCGTTGGTCCGAAAATGTCAGCAGTCCTCGGCAAGCTGGAAATCCAGACCGTCGCTGACTTGATGAGGCACTATCCGCGGCGTCATCTGGATTTTCAAAATCGACAGTTGATCCGAGATTTGCGAGAGCACCAGGAGGTTAGCATCTTCGGATCTATAAAATCCGTAAATGCATTTCAGTCCAAGAATCGAAATATGTCAGTTCTTAACGTCGTTATAACTGATGGCACGGGTAGTATCATCATCTCTCGGTTCGTTGGCGGTAAGTCCAATAAGTATCTCCTGGATCGCTACAAGCAGCAGTTTCCGAAAGATGCTCAAGTGCTCGCATCCGGCGTTGTGGAGCGAGATAACTATTCCGGCAAATTTAGGTTGAAAAATGCCGAAGTCGAGCTTCTCGGTATGTTGCCCGACGGTGATGAACCAATGTCGGAGAGTATTCACGCTGGCCGGCTAGTGCCTGTTTATCCGCTAACTGAAGGCGTCTCGTTGCGATTTCTTCGTAATGTGATTCACAATGCGCTCGAATCATATGGTGCAGAACTAAAAGACCCGCTTCCTGAGTCCGTTCGTCGTGAACTTGAGCTGGTGGGGCTCCGCGAAGCAGTTTCCACCATTCACTTTCCAGACACCGTTGAAGATAAGGATTGTGCTCGTCGTCGCCTTGTGTTCGATGAACTCTTCGCGATTCAGCTTCAGTTAGCGCATCGACGATACAAATTCGAGCAGAATGAATCTGCATTGTCGTTGCCATACACAGAAGACGGCCTCGTTCGAAAGTTGATCGACTCCCTTCCGTTTAAATTAACCGGTGCACAGCAGCGCGTCTTCAACGAAATCGGCAGAGATCTGCAGTCTTCCAAGCCCATGCATCGTCTCGTGCAAGGAGACGTTGGCTCCGGTAAAACGGTCGTTGCTCTGCTCGCTTGCATGATAGCAATCGAGAACGGTTATCAGGCTGCCATGATGGCACCAACTGAGATACTGGCAGAACAGCACTTCAGGCAGTTCCAACGCCTGCTCACACCTCTAGGCCTTAGCTGCACCCTGGTTCTTGGGAAACATGGCGCGAAGCAACGTCGAGAGATTCGACAAGGCATACTCTCCGGTCAAGCTCATATAGCAGTAGGCACCCATGCTCTGCTAGAAGATGACGTGGAATTTCAGAACCTCGGCCTCATCGTAATCGACGAGCAACATCGATTCGGTGTCAAGCAAAGAGCTCGGCTGAAAGCAAAAAGCTTGAGTCCGGAACTCCTTACGATGACGGCAACCCCGATACCAAGAACTCTTGCCATGACGATGCATGGTGATCTGGATGTTTCTGAAATCGATGAATTACCTCCAGGACGCAAACGAATTGAAACCAAACTAGTTCGTCCATCCGCCAAAGAGGAAATGTGGGATTTCATACAAAGCGAAGTGGCCAAAGGCAGACAGATTTACATCGTCTTCCCGCTAATCGATGAGTCTGAGAGCCTGTCTGCTAAGGCAGCTACGATCGAATTTGAAAAGCTCCAGCTTCGTTTTAAAAATCTGCGATTCGGCTTAATGCATGGAAAGCTGAAACCGCAAGAGAAGGACGAGGTAATGGAGCAGTTCCGCGACGGAATTTATAACGTCCTGATCTCGACCACCGTAATCGAAGTCGGCGTTGACGTCCCGAACGCGACGATCATGCTGATTGAAAATGCAGACAGATTTGGCCTGGCACAGCTTCACCAACTGCGCGGGCGTGTTGGTCGTGGAAGCGAGCAGTCATACTGCTTCCTCATCTCTGACTCAAAGTCTCAGGGGACTCGCGAACGATTGGAAATTCTCACCCAGACAAACGACGGTTTCGTGGTAGCAGAAAAAGACCTGGAGATTCGTGGACCTGGTGAATTCCTCGGCTACAAACAAAGCGGCATGCCGGACCTTATCCTCGCGGACCTTGTACAGGATGCCCGAACTCTAGAGGAAGCCAGAAACATGGCGATCTCATTGATCAAGGTTGATCCTGAACTTCAGAATCATAAGGGCTTGCGAGAGATTCTCGACAAACGTCTTAAGTCGGCAACGGTCGACATCGTGCGCTCCGGTTAGTTTCACTATGCCTCCACTTTCGGGTCTGCTATGGATTTGATTCTGCAAAACCGTTGCTATCTTGTGAGTTTCGATTTGAACTCTCGGTAAAGCGATTCTTCATGCACATGCAAGACACGTGCGAACAGCTTTAGAAGGATGAGCTGACCAACGCCATCTGTGACACTAATAGTGGTGCACTTGCGGCGAATGCTCGTAAGCTACCTACACCGAGACTTATGTCGTACACGGAATTCGAGTGCAATCAGATCTGGCGTTTGATGCGTGTAGGACTTGTTCTCTTTAGCTCCACAGGACCTCTAACAGTCTGAAACTTGGAAGATTGGCCAGTGGTTAGAAACACAGTCGTGTCGCTATCATCTGGCGCTCGCGGATGCCGTGGTAGAAAGATCTCCTTCCCATACGCGGCCGCCTTCGCTCGTGCAATATCTACTATGGATGGTACTTCTGCCCGCGGATCTTCAAGCATGAAGACTCCTCGAGCAAGCCGTCTGATTAGTTTGTCCTTTGCAAGATTCGACATACAGTTGTCGATTGCAGGTCGACGTCCGTAGAGAACAAAGTCTTGTGAGGTAAATATTTGCCCCAGAGGCAGCATGAAAATATGCTGCTCGATCATCGTCTTGGTATTCATACTTTCCTCCCCTCTTCGTGCCTGAAATTTCGCTTCTTCCTTTATACAAAATCCCCAGCAAAATGGTTCAGCGATTTCGAAGAGCCGACAGCTAGAAACGCACAAGATTGTAACCCCCTACTCGAGCGAAGCCGCATTAGCTGTGCCTCTGTCAAGACATCGCTTATACGATTCAGAGGTGCAATAAAAGGCGTGAAGTCGTTGAGATGGTATCAAAGGTAATACTGAAGCGAGGATGAAGCTCGCGGTAGTAAGGGGAGCGAAGACCCCATTTCGGATCTGCTATGGATGTTTGATTCTCCAAAACCGTTGCTATCCTGTGAGTTTCGATTGAACTCTCGCTAATGCGGTTCTTATGAAAGACATGTGCACGGCTTAGAGCCAGGAGGAGGCTAGGAGATGCGATCCGCCGCAGACTTCGTAAGGAGGAAAAATTTTCAGGAATAGCTCCTAATTTCTTTGAATCGAGAGTAATCCTTTTTTTGAGTATTCTCCTAATTCCCGTCCTGTTGAATTCCACATAACCTGTCTTAGAAGGGTCTGGTATTGTGAAATGGACTTTCTAAAAACGATCCGTGTTCGATCCCGTTTAAAGAGGCATATAACAGTAATGCGTTTCGGTTATCTAGTCGTACTTGCAAGCCTTTCGGCCAGCCTATTCGCTTTTTCGCCCTTCGCGTTAGGTCAAACTCCCACATCGGATTCGAGTCCAGAGGAGCTTAGAGCCTATTTGTCTAAATTGGAGGAAAAGAAGAACAAGATTTCAAAGCTAGATTATCTTCTCTCTAAGGGCACTACATTAGAGGACTTGGGTATGCACATTGAAGCACTACGCGAATTTGACGAAGCCGTTGAATTGTATCCGCAGACCCCGGACTGTCTTGGGTGTAGAAGTCGACTTTATGAAAAGATGAAGCGATGGCGCGAAGCTATAGCCGATGAATCTAAACTGATTGAAATGGGAGTTCGTGTTTCCAACAATCTGATATTGCGGGGATTAAATAAGCTTGAACTGAATGACCCAGTCGGAGCCCAACGGGACGCCGAGGCGTCGTTGAAATTGGATTCGAAGGATGCTTGTGGATGGCGTTGCCGGGGAGAAGCACAACTTCAACTTGGAGACAATTCGGGCGCGCTCGAGTCCTTTAATCATGCCATCGAGCTCGATCCCTCAAAATGGAGCGGATATCACTACCGAGCATTCGCTTATAAGAAATTGAATCAGCTGGAAAAGGCCCAACAAGACATTCGAAAGGCGAGGTTACATGGGTGGAAGGAACCTAAGTTGGATTGGGAATAAATACCGCAGGATGATACTTACATGGGCTTCAATTCGGATAAAGCTGATGGTAGAAAGGACGAAGTATTCCATGTCGCTCGGCTGAAATTAGACCGGGCAGATGGTCCGCAATCTGACGCCAGAGACAGCTCCAGCGAGACCTCAACGATAATAGACAGAACGATCTTTCCCTCGACAAGTTCGCAAGACACATGGAAGGAATCTACATGGTCGGTCGGGGAGGGTGGTGCTAATGTGGCGACGCCTGCTCTGAGACGGGAGGCATTAAAAAGGGAATCGCAAGTAAATGAAGGGGTGAATCAGCGGAGGCAACCTGGAGAGACCAGAGGGGAGGCTGTTTCCACGCCCACTGTTCCAAAGACTGACGCACGTCAAAATCTGGATGGCACTGCAAATGGTCACCCGCAGTCTCCGCAACGCGCTACGGAATCGCAGTCGGTGGGGACCATTCAAAGCGTCAAGGGAGAGGGTCCAGCAGGGCAACCCAGCGGTGCTACTAAATCCATACTTGGTTCGGAAAGCCAACGTTCTTTACCTGGAGACGGCACCACGCACGGCTTGCCGCTTTCTAGAGGCAAGGACAGCATGGCGAATAGTCCTAAATATGTTGAGTCACCCAACAGTGCGGTATCTGAGTCTCAACCGAATGTGCATGGAAATTTAGGGTCGCATGCGGGAACACCAAAGTCATCGCCGATGACATCGACAGATCCGATTGTGAAATCGCCTCTTAGAGACACAGAGGCAGGATCACGCTCCAACGAATTATTGGGTGACTCGAACAATGTTGGAAAGCTCAACGAGACGCCCGCACGTTCAAACGAATTAGCCAGCGAGAGCCGAGGCCAGGGGAGTCGCCAACCCGAAGAAAGGGGAGCAACAGCGACAGGTAATGAGACTCCTCGTCATGCTTCTCCTAGTGAGCACATAGGTGAGAGAGTTCAGAACCAGCCTGGAAAAGCTTTTGGAGCGTCCTCTCCAGAGGTTCAACAGCAGCGTTCGCACAATGGCCAACCGAACCAAATCGGAAAAGCTGCAGCAAACGAACGTCCGCAAGGCGCTTTTAGT
>CAYTDR010000253.1:0-9235 GCA_964436185.1 uncultured Candidatus Obscuribacterales bacterium
GGACGGAAGTAAGCAACTTACTTCTCGCCCGTTTGAATTTTCCCGATGCTACTAGTGTAGGTTTTTAAAGCCCTTTTGTTCCGCCGAAACCACACTTTTCAGATTGATGGCAAGGATGGTTTAGTCAGCCAATGCCTGGGGGACATCTATAGTGTCTGGCAGGAGATGTTCCAGTGGCCAAGATTCTAGTCGTTGATGATGACTTCGAGCTTTGTCAGTCGATCGAGACAAGCCTCGTTTCACTCGGCTTTCTGGTCGACTATGCCAATACTTCCGACATGGCAGAGGAGATGCTGCTCGGTTACGAATTCGACTTGATTATTCTGGACTGGGTGATTCCGCCTATAAGTGGTATCGACTTCCTGAAACAGATCCGCGAACGTGGACTAAAAACGCCGATAATCATGCTTACTGCCAAGACCACGATAGATGAGAGGAGTCACGGTCTGGAAACCGGTGCAGATGACTACCTGACTAAGCCGTTTGCAATGAAGGAGTTGGTTGCGCGCATTCGAGCAGTTCTCCGGCGACCGGCCTCGTACGCGAGTTCGAAGATAGACCTGGCAGGGATTACGATCGATACCCAGGCATTTCGCGTTATGTGCGTAGGAGTTGAGATAAAGCTCACACGTCAGGAGTTTCTCCTTCTTGAGTACTTGATGAAGAACCCCGATCGAGTCATCAGTCAAGAGTCGCTTGCTAGTCGCGCCTGGCCCACGATGGCTGAGTCCACACCTGATACCGTTCGAGTCCACATGTCCAGGATCCGTCGAAAGTTAAGCAAGGAAGGAAATTCCTGCCCGATAAAGACCTTGCACGGAACAGGCTATATGTTCGTCTCTCAGGAACCATAACTTACTATTCAAACGTATCAACTTTGCCGCAACCCGGCAGCAAATCGAAAGTCGACTCTCGGTCTAAGCCAGGGATGATGCAATCAATCCGAGTCGTTGGAATCGTCTTGCGGATATGCTTTCAATTCAATCCAAAAGCAGCCCCCTGGCTCATCGGGTGCGGTGTAGCCAATACTCCCGCCCTGAGCCTCGATAAGTGACTTACAGATAAACAACCCCAAGCCGCTTCCGGTCTTTTTTATGTCTTCTGGTTGATCAAGCTGAGTAAATCTCTTGAAGAGATTCTCAACCTCCTGAGGCGGTACGCCTGAACCCTGGTCTAAGACTGAGATTCGAACACTATCCGATTCTATGTTTATCGCCTTGATTTTAATTTCTGAGTTGCGAGGAGCGAACTTGACTGCGTTAGAGAGCAGATTGGTGAGCACCTGAACGGTCCTGTCCTCATCGCATAGAACCACCAGGCGGTCTACAATTATCGCGGAAATCTTTATGCTCTTTCTCGTTGCTTGTGCCTCTACGATGGACTGGGATGTTCCTATGATCCGCTCTGCTAGCACTGGTCTTAGCTCGACTTCCAACTTTCCGTCCTCGAGCCTGTCAATGTCCAGAAGCGTATTTGCCAGGCGGTGCAACCGTTGGGTCTCCGACCCTAAATGCGTGAGATGCTGCCTCACAGGCGGTGTCAGATCGGCGTGATGCATCTCCATTATCGAATCGATCCGCAGGCACATCGATGTCAGTGGCGAACGCAGGTCATGGTTAACCATCTCTCGAATCGATTGACGAAGTTGATCTAGATTATGGCGTTCGTTTGCCACAGCAGTAAAGGCTCTGTCTAGTTCCGCCAACTCGTCGGAACCGACCAGTGCTTCCTTCGTCCGGCCGCCTTTGGCAAAAGCGCGGATGTGACTCAAAAGTGAGCTTAGTCTCCTGAGGGTCTTTGTGTTGACGATCAGTGCAAGAGCCGCAATCAAAATAATGTTGAACACGATGGCAACTATGATCATGAGCCTTAGCCGATCCCGCTCTTCAACGGAACGTGGCTGCAGTTCTTTTACCATCGGACGGTAGATTGCGAGCAACTCTTGTGTTTCCTTGTAGAGTTGATCGCTGAGAACCTTCATGTTCTCAAGATACTCTGCCGTGTTGAGAAACTGGGAGAAGAAGAGTTTGTCGAAACCGGGAGTGTGCGAGTTGGTCAGATCCATCCAGTTTTGCACGAGCTCTTTGGCGTGCCTTCTGTAGCTCTGCGCAACCCTCAATGCCGTCTGATTGTCCTTCACAAGTCGAACAAGTTCGTTGTTTTTTTGCTCAATATTTTTCAGGTAAGTGTCCTGCTGCACGTCCTTCACTTTGTTGAAAAATTGAACGTCAGTCAGCCGCACCAGCGATCTTCCCAGAAGGCCATCGCACTCCTGCAACTGGGCAATTATTTGTTTTGCTCGAATCTCTTGCCTGGCGTTTTTTTCGACAGTTGTCAGCGAAGTGTAGAGCAGGCTCACCGTGGCCAGCTGACAAATTATGGGCAAGCAGAGCAGACCGAGTATTTGAAGTCGTAAGTTCATTTACCCTTTTGACCATTATTGTGTGTGTGCTTGCCTTCAGAAAGATCCTGTTTCAGTTGGGTCAGCTTCTGCTTCATTGTTGAACTGAACGAATCATGCTTTTGTTCCAAAAGACTCTCATAAAGCTCTGCCCGCTTACAATGCTTCCGCGCCTGTTCAACAACTTTTTTGTCCAACCAGGCTGTGGCAAGCAGAATGTGCAACTGTGTCATCCGGAGAGGACCGTTGGGAACGGTCCTCACGGTTGACTCATTTATGGATGCGAGCACCATCTCCGCCTCTTCCAGCTCATCGCGCCTTACAAGCATCGATGTGAGCCTGAACCGGCTTCTGCAATGCAGTGATTCAAAACGTTTTGTCATCGGTTGTTCCAGTTTACCTCTCGGAGGAAGCTGTGTAAGCTCAACCAGATGGCTGGATTTTTCCAGAATCTCAGGGTTTTTCGGATCCTTCAGGTCAGTTTCTGAGATCTCTTTGTAGATCGCTTCGGCCAGATATAGTCGATCTAGAGAAGATGCGGAGTTTCCGAGCTTCTTCACCGTTTTCTCGACTGCTCGCCACTCGGAGGCTTCCTGGGACGGCTGAAACCTGCTGGAGGAAAGTCGAGCCAGCAGATAATGGCACTTCGCGGCAGCTCGGACTGAGGCCGGACTCGAGCTCTTCTCCAGAGTACGTGAGAGTTCCAGCAATTTCTCATTCACCTGCTCCAAGCGATGTGTTTGCTTCTGTTCTAAGCAAAGAGTAAGCCAGACTTGCCAGATGTCAGGAAGGTTTTCTTTGTTGAGCTCGACTTCCTGAAGCTCAATCAGCAATGACTTCGCTTTGGCAAACTTCTTCGCCTGAATCAGCCGATAGATCTCAAATCGAATATGGGAGAGAGCAAGCTGATAATTTTTGGCTATATCTTCCTGGGCGTCCGAAGACGGCATTCTAGCAACGAAGCCCTTCATATAATCAAGAAGTTGCTGCCAGTTCTTCCGTCGAATCAACCTATCCATCAAATCTCTGAATGCATTGATGAAGTTTTCGCTCGTGGTACCAAAGTGGTGCTCTACGATCTTGATCACTTCGATGCTTGCCAGCGCCGAAGCGTCCTCTTGACCCAGTGCCTCGAGAAAATCTCGTCGTCGGCGCCAGTATCTTGCAGGGAGAAGAGGATCGGAGCATTTGTGAGAATCCAAATCACTCTTTACTTTGGTGAGAGTACGCTCGCAAGCTCCGAAATCCTTGCGGCGTCTGTAGGTTTCCGATAAGGCCAAAAGGAGATCGCACCTGACGTTCTGGTGCTCTCGGTCCTTCGGCAGAATTTCCAGAGCCGCCAGGTATCCGTTGCTAGCTTGTGCCAGCTCGCCTTTCTCGAGGCAAATAACCGCTTGGCGGCTGCGAGTGCGCCAGGCATCCTCGGCCAGCGTGCTCTCCGGCATGATCAGGACCGAAAAGCTGATGATGAAGATCGCAAGCAATGCCAATCGCAAGCGTCGCTGCAATGACAATCGGAAAATATACATCAAGCGTTAGGTATCAAGTTCGGATCCTCAATCATCTGAATTTTAATCGAAAGAACCAGTACTGTGTCTGAATCTTTCCAGGCAGTGCTACCACAGCACACAGCACTGCCTCAATTGCGCCAAATCTGCCTCCGCACATTTGTTGGTTGATGTACATCGGCAAGCAGCACATCGTGACTTCTAGTCCTCCAGGACGCTCGCTGATGGTTTGCTTCACAAATTGTTTACAAACTGTTCGCTAGAATCGGTGCTGAAGTTGAGGAATGGGTGCGGAATGCGGAATGCGGAATCGCCACTCAATCACACTGGACCCTCATGAGCTTAAGGTGATGAAGGCCCTGAGTGCGGAGCTGAGGTGCGGAGATGCAGCTGGAACAAGACTGTTGGAACGTATCGTTGGACAGAAATCCCCCGATGCGAGCGATCGAATATTGAAACCTCAGCCAGCTCATAACAGAACAGCAGTTGGTCAATTCGTGGAATCCGGAAGCTTAATTCGTTCTCCCAGAAAGCCCGGCATCTCTTCGATTCCTATCGAGCTGACATCGCATAAGGGGTCAGGTGGTACCGCGACGGCGAAGCCAATTGGACGAGATGCAGCACTGCCAGTAGTGCGCTCGGTTGGAAATCGTGTGCAGAGTTCGATCAGCCGGCGGACATTGTATTTGACAGCGGGCAGTGTCCTGCTCGATTTCATCGAGCAGCTGGGCGACGCGTTTGCGGACGATAAGTAGGACGCGAGTTTCCAGCCGCAGAGGAAGCAAGATCGAAATGGAGTGATGTATTATGCCGGACAGTGCAGAAGAAAATGCGTTTAAAGACGATGCCATCGAAGCAATTAGACTGAACTTGCTTGACCTGATTCAGGCGGACGAACCCATGGCTGGGGCTACTGTTGATAAGCAGGATGTGAATAAAGGCGATTCACTCATTAAGCACGAGCCCAGGCTCACCCTCGAAAAGGCAAGCGAGATAATGCAGTTCAGGCAAGACTGGACACGTGACGCATTTAACGAATTCGTTCGGGGGATGAGCGAGCAAGACCAGTGGGTTGCCGATAAGCTATACCGGGACGGTGGTGAATTAACTGAGAAAAGGTTGACCGAGCTGCAGCAGGATGCATCAAATGTGGTGCTCCTGAGGCAACACCTACAGAAGCACGCTCGGCTTGCTACACTGTTTCATATGAATGAAACTTCACTGATACGGGTGTTCGGCATCAGACCTGTTCAGGAGTTCGCCAATTTTATGAGCTTGTTCGATAGAGTAGGGAGGAAGACCAGCCCCTACCCTGCGTTTATCGGACCGGAAACGGAATTGATTTTCAAGCTGGCTCAATCGCCAATTCGGAGTCTGCCTGATTCAATAATTAAGGAGATTATTCGGCTCGATCTCGAGCGGATACACAACCTGACCGGAGAGCGAGTAGGAGCGATTGAGAGGCTGATACCATGCACGAAGGCATGGAGTTTGTCGCCGACTTTACCGAAAGCTGTGGCAGAGAGGATAGGCGCTATGCCGGTGCTGAATCGTATGGCGGCTGCAGTTGCCTGGAAGGAGACCGCCAATGATAAGCCGATCGAAGGCATCGTTGCCGAGGGCGGAAACCGCAGCGAGACAATTGACAGGTTTTGGAATAGCTACGCTCAGCTCATGGCGAAAGGGCGAGACGCTATTTTAGTCGGTTATGGTGGAGTTTCGAGTTCGTTCGATCGTCAGTTCCATGCAAAAGCTGTCAGACGGCTGACTGTAGAGGTCCTTCCGGAACTGAGCTGGCCTGTGCAGAGGAGCTTGGCTACTGTCTTGTGCGACTATCGGATTGAAGGAATGAATCCAGCAGAAATCTTGCTCGGTGTCAATAAGAATGTGCTCGCTCGAGCGATGTCAGATCATGTAGGAGATTGTTCTACTCCCTTGAAGCTCTCCTTGATCTTTCAAGATACTAAGCAGTTCGAAAATTTCCGTCTCCATGGCGACAAAGATCATGTGCGGGACTTGCTCTCCTCGACCTACAGGGCAAATGCAAAGGATTGGTCTGGACTTGCAGAAAGATTTCAAAGCCTTATCGACAAGGCCAGCAAAACGACTGCGGCTTCGGATGAGGCCAGATTGATATTAAAGCATTGGCCTCTTCTTACGGATGCGCAAAAACAACTTTCAGATCAGGAATTAGATGCAATCATCAAGACGGCTCAGGAACTTTCCAGTGAACGTGTATTCAATGCATACTGGTATTCCAGAGCTGATCTGGCGACTACATTAAAGTTGATCGATAGATACAGAGATCTTCCGATGCAGGAGATGCGAGTGCTGGCAAAAGCGGTTCTCAAGCAACCTGGTTTACTCGAGAAGCTGGACGGAGAGATGCTGCCTCATGCGTTGAAGGCCTGGCAGATTGAAGCGACGTTACCTCAAGAGATAGCGGCTGTCGTTGGCAAAAAGGATTTGTGGCGGATAGCTGCAGCCAAAATCGCCTGGAACAAGCTTTCTGAATCTGACACTGACAAAGGAGATCCGGCGTCTACGCTAAACCGCTTCTTCACTTCGATGGAACAGGTAGAATCAACCGGAAAGTATCGGGTCCTTATGAAGAATGGTGATCCATATCTGGCAACCAGATCTATGTTTCCCACGATTGAGCCTCTGTACCAGTTTACGCTGGCCAAAGTAGCGTCCGGAATCTCTGGTGCCAATGAGAATCCGGTGGAAAAGATTGTTGGTATGCAATGTGGTGCTTTTCGTGACGCTCTGAAATTTCTTGACCCTCTTCTTGCATCAAAAGTTGTTGTTCCGCTTGACACCTACTTTGGCTCGGCACGGCAAGGGCGCGACAATAACGAGGCCGTCAATGGCTGGGAACCACAGGCCGCTTATGGTCTTGTTGCTACATTCGGAAAAGAGTGGAAGCAGTGGCTCGCTCTTATGGAGAGGCAGGGTGTGGATGCGCACGACGCTTCGTTCTGGTTGCCCCTGCGCAGCCCTGGAGAGTTGATCGGACTTAAGGAATGGCTCTTTCGTAACAAGGACAGAGAGCGCAAATACCTGGCGATTGTGGCGAATCGGTGGAGTGAACTAAAGGTCGATGAGAAAGAGCTACCCTTTAATAAACTGATTGATTTGATCACCTCCATGAAGTACATGAACGCTCGCAATCGTGAGTTCGCTCTGGAGAATGCAAGATGGTCGGTTCCGGAGTCTGAATTCACTTGGAGAGAGCATCGATTTCTGGCTACGCTTTCTACTCCGTCACCGTTTCCGCTCGACAAGCGTTGGGAAAGCGGTAACTTGGTTGGGTATTTTCTTCCCCGGAGCGATCCCCGCGGTCTCTATCTCGGACAGCATACGGGTTGTTGCCAACATCCCGACGGTCAAGCCAGAACATCTGCCTGGCACGGACAGGAGTCGCCTGATGGTGGCTTTTTTGTAGTCGTGAGCAAGGATAGACCAGGTGAAATTCTTGCCGGTTCCTGGGCTTGGGTCTCGGATGACGGAGGAATGTGTTTCGACAGCATCGAATCAATAAATGTAATGAAGAACGGTCAGGAGATTCTCAATGTGTACAAAAGCGCTGCCTCGGATCTGGCTGCTTCACGATTCCACACTGTCACCGTGACGAAGTCGTCGAAATTCTCAGCGCTAGGTGATGAGACTGCATATTTGGAAGCTGCGGGAGCGCGCTCTCTTCACCTCCCTTCGAATTATTCGGGCTACAGCGATATGAAGGATGGCAACCAGGTTCTCCTTGCTTTCGATGAACAATTGCCCCGGAGAGTCGACGTGGATAAACAGACATGGGTGCGAGCCAGCGCATCATTTGGAAATACACCTTTGATCGACGGATACCGTCTTTCAAAAGCAGACCTCGGGCTCGTACTGCAAAACAGGAAGTCAGGACAGATTGGACATGCGGTGCTCAACCAGTCGAGACGAGAGCTGCAGAGTCTCAATGTCCGATCGGACCATTTGTCAGACTGCGAGGTGCTATTGAAGGCGGTCCTGGTCCCCGTGCGAGAACTTGGCGGGCAGTGGATCTGTGCAGCACAGGAGTCTTCGAGTTTGCCTTTGCTCCGGCTAGCAGAGTCTAAAGGACTGATTCGCATTCTGGCCTCAGAGCCAGGCGGAGAGTCAAAGGGAGAGGCTGTGCACATAGTCAAATTCGAGGCGGCGCCGGTGCGTCGAATAGATACCATTAACAATACCGCTGACCAGGGTAACGCTCTTCAGGCAAAAGGACCTGATGTGAATTTAGAGGAGAAAGAGATAGCTCTGGTGAGGAGACTTTTAGGAGGTGAGGCCGACGTCAAAGGATGGACGTCGGAGGAACTCGCTGATTGTTTGCGGTCAAGAGCAGGCGTGGCTAAACTGAAGGGCGAGCTCGGTCTTCAAGAGAACCAAATTGTGGAAAAGCTTTGCGAGGAATTGCGAAAAGGTGATCCTCGCTGCTTACGCTTGCTGGGAACTATGGATGCAGTTGATTCGCATGCCACCACGGGTGTCTTCGCGGTTCGAAATCAGACTACGGCGACCCTGCCGTTGTCTACCAATCCTTACAACAACAATGTCGACTCTGGATGGATGGGACTGAGGCAGAGAAGTTCTTTCCCAAGAATACCAATCGAACTGAAATCTACGGCACGTGAGAAAGACCTTTCCCTCAACGCTGCGCGATTTCGCCCTCCGGGAGGTTCCACGGGAGCACACGTACAGAATGTTATCGGCAAGACGACATTTTATTTGATGGCCGCGTCGACCGCCATCGACCTGTATGACGAGCTGGAATCACTTTTCAAAGAAGAGAAGTAAGGGACGGCCGTCACCGAAGGGGCAGCAAAGACTGCATGTTGAGACCGACGATTGTCGGACAGACTCTAATAGGAGAAGACCTTGATGCTGGAGAACTCTGGATATGATGGCACATATGCAATTGCAGGAGGAGCAAACTATTCAATTGACGAGCCACATCAATTTTTCGAGCTGGGCAAGGAGAGTCTCGGATGGATGGGAGAGTCTGTCGTTCGAGCGGCTCGAGAGCAAGCCCCTGATGCTCGGGTAGAGAAGCTTCTTCCTCCGCTCACGTTGTTTAGCGCTGACGATTTGTTTTACGCTAAGTTCGAACCAGGGTCTTCCAACGCCTTGCCTGAGTCTCCGGTACCTGCGATAGACCGATCCGGGCAGAGAAGCTCAGATAGAGAAATGGATGGGGCAACAAAGAAAAGTGCGAATGGAGTAGAGGGGCCGACCGGTGAGGTCAAATCCGCGGTTGATGGAGAGCGGAACGTCGACCGGCTGCAGCGAGAGAACGGCG
>CAYTDR010000254.1:0-9153 GCA_964436185.1 uncultured Candidatus Obscuribacterales bacterium
GCTGGCCGTGATTACGGGATTTTTGTTCCTCATCTGGACTCTTTCGGTGGGCAGTATTCTTTTTGGCGCCACGATTGGTGCGATCAAAACCTCCAGCACATTGTTCATCTATTGGGCAGGTGGAACCTTCGTTGGCATTGCACTGATTTCGTTTCTCCTCAACTTTTTTCTTGCAGCTCTTATGGCCAATTTCGCGGTTGAGGAGAACATGCGGGCGGCGTTTTCCTGGCTGAAAGTGTGGAGACAAATCTTCCGAACTCCGCGAGAATTCGTCTGCGCCTGGATGATCGGAATCGGACTGCAGGCTCTGGCGATTGCACTTTCCCTTATCACCGTCATTGGTATCGTGGTGATGCCTACTGCTATCTTCGTCACTCAGTTGATATCGGCCGGACTCATGGCACATGCCTGGTCATCATCGATTTCGGATCAGTAATATCGAATCTAGTGCTATAGCAACTGACGCTGCCAGCCTCCAAATCCAGGCGAAAAGCGAGACCTAAAGAAAGCAGCATTAGAAGGGCGAGAGTGAAACCGCAGCCAGGAAGCGCTAGTGGAGACGATGGCAGCACAGCATGGCCCGGCGGTATTGATTAGACGATGCAAGAAGGCGGACAGCATGACCGGTCCCAACGACTTCTATCTGGACACCGTAGTCTTCAAACGCCCTTCCTGGGTGAGGTAAAGGCGAGAACTGCGAGCTCCCAGCGAAGGCACGAGTTTGTTATCCATAAGGTATGGCGAACTGACCGGAGTCACTTTAGGTGGCTCGATAAACTGCATGACGTAGCGGCCTACCCAAGTGGTGAACTGCAGAGTGTGCTCATGAGCAAACACGGCCGCTCGCTTTCCTTCAGTTAGGCACGTATCGCAAGTGGTTTCAAGATTCTTAGGAATCTTGACTTCTGGCACTTTGAAGTCCAGTTTGAGGTCTTTCAGCCTCTGTGACAGTTTAGAGCGTGTATCGTTGATGGCGGCCTGAGCGGAAATTTTGTCTTTGTCGCTCGATGACGAAGTTTCGACAATGTCACCGGCTACAGCAATCTTTCGCCCTGAATTGTTACGCGAACCGCTCAACTTTTTATCTGCCGAAACTTCAACGTTCCGTTTTCCGGCGTCGGCCGCGCTGGCGTCGAGCTGGACAGCAGTAGTGGCGAGAATGGCCAGACCAAGAAACACCATATGCTTCGAGATTTTGCCAGTACTATTATTCATATGAACACTCCAGACAACGCCATGTCGGACAAAGCATTATTGCATAACCGTAAAGCCTGACACACTGGAGTTTTTTAAATCCTTGATAACCTCGACACCCCGATTGCAATCGCGAAGGTTGCAATCCTGCCAGCCTATGGTAGGATCGGATCACTCCCTTGTGGGCTGATATATTTAATCAACAGACCCATAAATCACGCTCTTTGAAGCGCATGAGCTTGCCAATCGGGACTCTCTCGAGGAATTAGTAGTTAGCAGCGGAATGGAAAATCCTCACAGCAATAATGCCGGTGATAGTCCCGAAGAACCTCCCCAGTGGTCTTCGGTTTGTTTTTATGCGACATTGAATCCTTGTTGTATTGCCAATACCAGAAGCCTGGTATCGCTGGAGACCTCTTGTCATTACTGGTTGAGGAGGAAGAAGGTGTGACCCTCAGGGGTGACACCGGAACAGCTTTTGAATTACCTTCTAATTACATGTCTAATTCTGGCACTAACCGCGGCAAACGCATTTTTCGTCGCATCGGAGATGGCCATATCAAGGGTGCGTCGAACCAGAATCGACGAGTTGGCTGATGCCGGCAGTGACGCCGCAAAGAAAGTACAGGTCTACCTTGATGATCCGAACCGATTCTTCTCTGGCAGCCAGCTAGGAATCACCTTAGCGATGCTGACAATCGGTGCGGTGGGCGAAAAATTCTTCGCCGATGGTTTGGCCGATCTTTTTGCCGACGTGAGCGCCACGATGGGCTGGCACCCCGACGTCATAACATCGTCTCGGGTCGTCATCTACATAATTGTTTTCATCTTCACGGCTTTCTTTCAAACAATCATCGGCGAACTTCTACCCAAATCGCTGACATTCCAGCGGGCAGAAAGCGTTATGTTCTGGACAATCTATCCCATGCATTTCTGGTGCACCCTCTGCACACCGGCCTTGTGGATAATGAATAAGACAATGCACTTTATTATTGCTGTTTTCAAGATTCCCGAGCCACCCAAGAATGTAATGGTGCATTCAGAGGAAGAGCTGAAAATGATTCTCTCTGCCAGCCAGGAGCAGGGAGTGCTGGAGATAGAGGAAGAGGAGATGCTCCACAGCGTCTTCGAGTTTGCCGATACATGTGCGCACGAGATTATGACACCACGGCGAGACATGATTTGTTTGTCCGCTGAAAAAACCATTCAAGAGATGGTGGACGTGGCGGTAGAATCCGGCCACTCGCGTATTCCGATTTATGAAGTAGACCTCGATAGCGTATTCGGTTTCGTCCATATTCGCGATGCACTAAAAGCCTACAGAGAAAAGAAGGAAAGCACTTCCGTTCGAGAACTGGCAAGACGTGTCTTGATCGTGCCTGAAAATAAAGGCTTGAGTGATCTTCTAACCGAGTTCAAAGTGACGAAAACCCACATGGCCATTGTTGTTGATGAACATGGTGGAACAGAGGGTATGGTGACTTTCGAAGACCTTCTCGAAGAGTTGGTCGGAGACATTGCCGATGAGCACGACATAGTCGAAGAGCTGATTACGTCTGAGTCGGATGGTTCGGTCCTCATCGACGGCAGAATCGACCTTGAAGATGTTAACGAGAAGCTTGGACTCGAAATCGAAGACGAGCAGTTCACCACACTTGGTGGTCACGTCTTCGGCTGTCTGGGACACGAACCGGAAGTGGGCGACGAAGTAAACACTGACGGGTACACCTTACGAATTGAAGAAGCTGACAGGCACAGGATTACCAAGCTGCGACTGATCAGAAAGACTGTTGAGGAAGTAGTGCCCGACGGCAAGAAAGTGCCTGACGGCAAGAAAGTGCCTGAGAGCAAAAACGGCACGGGGCACAATGGTTCTCAGCAATCAAACGCTGATTCCGTTAAACAGCGGGAGGCTAGCTAGCCCGTTGGAGACGATCAGTCGTAGCAAGTTGGTGTCCACAGCCAAAAAGGTGCGAGCCAAAAAGAGACTTGGGCAGAATTTTTTCGTTGAACCCCAGCAGCTGTCCGACATTGTTAAAGCACTGTCCCTGGTATCATCCGATCACGTATTGGAGATTGGTCCCGGATTGGGTTTTCTCACCCAATTCTTACTGGCAGGCGAGGAAAAGCCGCACATAACTGCGATCGAGCTCGACAGCAACCTGGTGGAATTGCTAGAGGAGAGGCTCGCGTCTGAAATAGGATCACACTTGACTGTCATGAATGCGGACTTCCTCGAAATTGAAATCGGTTCGATAAAACCAAAGATCAATAAGATTGCGGGCAATATTCCATATCAGATTACGAGCCCGATCTTTCAGCGAATATTCGGTGAGATCGGCAACCCTTCACCGTGGCACGGTGAGATTGAGCGAGTGGTGCTGACCATTCAACTGGAGGTCGCCAGGCGTCTGGTGGCACAACCAGGTAGCAAGGACTATTCGCATCTGACAATTTTGAAAGAGTATCTGTTCGATGCCGAGCTTCTATTCGAAGTTCCGCCCACTTCCTTCATTCCGGAGCCCGATGTACGATCGGCAGTCGTGCTGCTAACACCGAAAAGAGAAGTACCGATTAAGTGCAGCAACGTTAAACTGCTGAGAAGAGTCGTCGCAAGCGGTTTCAAACAAAGACGAAAAATGCTCAAGAACACTCTGCAGTTTCCCGGAGTAAGCGAAGCGCAGTTGACCGACATTTTGCGCGAAGCCCGAATCAACCCACTTTCCAGAGCCGAAGACCTGTCGCTGGCACAGTTCGGTCTACTGACTGAAGCACTTTTGCAACTTGATGTAGTTAAGAGTTGATGAGCAATAAAGACGCCGAAGTAGTAGTCGTCGCCTGTCCCGCCAAGCTCAATCTTACTTTCGAGATACTTGGTCTGATTGAAGGCGGATACCATGACGTCAGAACTCTCTTGCAATCGATAAGTTTGTTCGATCGCATCTGGTTTAGCTTCAAACCATCCTCCACACATGAGATCGATTACGATCTCATCACTACTTCGATGAAGAGTCAGTTTCCTGTTGATGAATCAAACTTGATCACAAAAGTCGTGCGAATGTTTCAAGCACGAGGAGACTTCGACTATGCGGTTCACATACAAGTGGACAAAAACATTCCCATAGCAGCCGGATTGGCCGGTGGCAGTGCTAATGCTGCTGCTGCTCTTATCGCCTGCAATCATATGTCGCCCGATCCTTTGACCATGTATGAGTTGGAACAATTGGGCAAGCAGTTCGGAGCAGACGTTCCATTCTGCGTCAGCGGCGGAACCGCGATCGGTCTGGACAAGGGAGATATTCTTGTTCCTGTTGAGCACGATGAAGAGCTGTTCTTCACCATTATCAAACCACGTGAACTTTCGCTCTCAACTCCATGGGTCTACAAAGAATACGACCATCTCGTCAAAGAGAACGCAGAGATGGAATCTGATTTCGGCTCTACGAAAAACTGTACTGTCTCGGCGGTAGATGCGCTCACAAGGAACGACTTAAAACAGTTTCGAGAGTCATGCGGAAATGCTCTGGAGTTGCCTGTATTCAAACACCATCCACAGTTGGAACGACTGACGGAGAAGGTCATGGAGTTGGGCGCCTCGTACTGCGGTTTGACGGGCAGTGGACCGACACTGTGGGCACTGGTTGAAGACTACGACCAAGCCCATTTCATCCGAGATAAGTTATTGACGGAGTCCATTGCACTGCACTGTGAGATTCCGAAAATAGACTGTTGGGTTGCCGCGTCAGTTTCGGCAGGTGCGTTCATTCAGCCGCCTAACTAAGGTAAGAAGCACTTCCAACCACTCGCCAGTCAGCACAATGCGATCAGGCACCAGCAACAATATCACGCGTGTTAATGGTGAACGATCTCGAACACTAGAAGCGCAAAAATCAGCCCGCTTATGAACTCCGCCATGAGCAAGTGCCAGACTAGATTTGTCTGCCTGTGGCTCAGTGATCTGACAATTCCAATTCTGGTAAGGATATACGCAAGGACTGCAAGGTAAGCGAGCAGGCTGATCAATATTCTCAGCACACCGTGGCTGAAAGACACACAGGCAAGCGCTACAGCCAGCCCTGGAACCAACCAAAGCGTCAGAGGGTCTGATTTCCTCATTCGATCGCCTTCAGCCTTCACTGCGGCGCGAATGTGCTTCAAAGTCGCCATGAGATTCGGCCCAAATGGCAACCGTTCAACCGGCTGGGGCGTTTCGCTGTGCTCTAATGGATCTGCCATACGTTTATTCCTATTGGCTTCTCTTGTGAAAGGTTGTCCTAATACTACATGCCATACCCGATTCTAGCTCAGACTGTGGAACTCGGGCAAAGATGATTTATCGGGCACTTGGGGCAATCTGGATTGCGGGCGTAACACATCCTGCGTCCGTGCCATATTAACGTGATCGAAAACTTAGACCAGTCGTCATCCGGAAAGAGCTTCTGCAGGTCGATTTCGATTTTTGCCGGGTCAGCCTCATGGCAGAATCCCAAACGCTTCGAGAGGCGTTGTACGTGCGTATCTACGGTCCACCCGGGCACGCCAAAGGCTACTCCCAATACGACGTTAGCAGTTTTCCTGCCTACGCCAGGCAAAGATGTCAAATCCTCCATGTTAGAGGGTACCTCGCCTCCAAACTTCTCCACCAGGGCTTCCGCACAAGTTTGAATATTCTTGGCTTTGGCGTTGAAATAACCCGTTGGGCGAATAAGCTCTTTGATCTCATCAAGAGATCCCTCAGCTAGATCTTTTGCCGTCGGAAACTTCGAGAAAAGAGCCGGCGTGCATTTGTTCACCTGAACATCTGTTGTTTGAGCCGATAATATAACCGCAGTTAGAAGCTGAAATGTTGACGCAAAATCCAGCTCGCAATCCGCATCCGGGTAAAGCTTCACAAGACCATCCATCATTTCGTGAGCTACGGATTGGGGGACCAGAGTTGGTTGCTTGTCAGAGGACGCTTTAGAACCCTTTTTCGTCGCCGAAGCTCGAGGTGCCTTAGCGGCTGCTGGTCTTGGAACGAGCTCTTTTTTGCTTTTGGGCTTAGTGGTTTTGGCCAATTGATCCTCCTGCAACGTGGTCGCACACATGGACACAGGCATTGATATTGATTACATGCAAAGTTTAGCAGCCTTGAACAACAGTTGAGTGCCTTCTGTATGAGATTCCTCAACGCTTGCACATAGATCGAAAATGACTGAGAAGTGGAGTCGATGAGATGTCGAATACTGTACGCGAGTGCCGCTGTTTGGTGTCACAACCGCCCCTTCCTACTAGTTGACGAAACAGCGACGAGAGCACCACTCGCCTAAATCAGCGTTTCGACATCGCCTGGATCTGAAGGTCTACCTTGTGCACGTTCTTCAAATCTTTCTTTGCTTTGTACACCCTCTTCAAACATTCCATCGGCGTTTTCAGATGAGCAATCTTGTCTCCAAGCTTCGCGCGCGTGATGGAAATCACTTGCTCGCATTGTGATGCAGCCTCATCAAATCGTTTTTGCTGCAACAATATTTCCGCTAGAACCATGCGCGGTTTGGTACTAAGCAGTCCGTCCTTACCGTACTCTTGTTCAGCAAGGAAAAGAGCTTCCCGCGCTTCTTTGTCAGCTAGCGAGATTTCGCCGCGTTCAAAAAGAACCTGGGCAAGTAGAACGCGAATATTCACCAGTCCAAGCTTGAGCGCGTTCTCCGTGCCTAAATAGATTGACATAGCTTGCCTTGCGTAGGACTCAGACTCATCAAGGTGATGAAGGCGCAATTCCAGCTCCGCCAAAGTGTATAGATCGTTTGCAGCACGCATACTCAAGTGTCCGTAAGTCGCTTGATCAGCTTTCACTAGTCGCTTTGCCGCGGCCGCCGCTTCGGCAAAGCGCTTCTTGTCCATGTATTCAAGAATAAGCGGACGAAGCGAACTAGCAAGCTTTTGATGGCGGCCATGCTCGCTGATTAGATCTCGAAGCTTCAAAGCATGTTCAGAACAGTTGATCTCTTTGACGCCCTCGGCGTTCGTTTGATAAGAGTCAGCAAGGTCGTCGAGCCAGACAAGAATTTCGCGATCGAAGGAGCTTTCTTTACGCCGTTGTTCGGTAAACTCCAGGGCCTTTTTGAAATATGGCTCAGCCTCTAAAAACTTCCTTTGCAGAACGAGAACGTTCGCCAGTCTCACAGTCGACTCGATGTACTCGTTTGAACTGTTGCCGGTGGCTTTAAGCGCTTCATCAATCGACTTTCTGTAATACTGCTCGGCTACACGAAGAAGTCCGTGCATCTCCGACTCTTGTCCGTGACGCTTCAAATCTTCCCACTTGTAATTCCGCTGTTTGGAACTCTCTTTTGATTCTGCCGGTAATGTAACAAATAAAAGCAGTGCAGTGACTGCAATCTCAAGGCTATATGCGCTTTTCGAAACGCCTATCATAGCCAGTCAGCTCCACGTAACCCCGACCTGAGACTGCCTTGTTCTTCACAAAACCACTGACGATTACGGCTCCCTCCCAATATGTTACCCGTGTGGATCGAGTCGTAATCAGCTCTTGATCCTTCAAAACCGGCGTAACAGTCAGTTCTACTGCTTGGCCCGGAACCTTAATTTTCCATCCGCTAGGGTAATTGCCACCACTCTTCTCGCTATTCCAACTGCCGGTTGATTCGATGTTGAAGTCGCTAAGGCTCAAGTGTCGCGACGAACCGCCGGTAGTGACGAAGGTTCCTGCTGAGTGCTTATCTAGCCCCTTGGTTTTGCGCATCAAATACAACATCAACTCCGTATTGTCTTCCAGTTGAATGCTAAACCAGTCCCAGCCTACCTGATCGGCTGCCAACTGGCTGCTGCCGAACTCATGATCCATCCAGGACTCTCCAGTTACAGCTTCTGCATGGCCGTTCAAATAGAGAATGCCCTCGGACTTCAAGCGAGTCATTGAATAGTAATGCGAGGCACAACCGACGCCGGTCGCCTTCTGACTGACTCCATCAATTCCGTGAATCGTCGGTTGCTTGAGCGTAGTGAGCGCCAGGGACAACGCATACTCTTTTCCATCTGCCTTGAGAACAAACTTGTCACCCAGAAGCTCTGCTGACCAGTTCTCATTGGAAACGCTAAACAGATCCTGTCGAGCATTAGCTAGCTTCAGTCCTTTGCGATTAACCTTCTCGTAGAAACGGAATCTCTTTTGATCGATGTCCGTGATTGCGAAGTGAGCTAGATACACATTGTCGAGGTTCCAGGGAGAACCGAGATCAGCCTTCGGTCGCTGCTCGGTACCGGTTCGAAAGAATGTCAGTTCATAACCATACTGCCGACCTGCAGCAGACTTCAAGTGCCCGGTGAAGTACCACCACTCTGTCTTGAACTGATCGTGGCTGGCATGATCGCGCGGAAACTGAAAGCTGTAACCCGGCAAAGCCTTTTTGAAATTGTCCAGGGCATGGGCTGGCGACAAGACAAAACTTGCCAGGCAAGCGCAAGACCATTGGCAATAAAACAGCAAAGTGCGTTTTGGCAGGCTGAGAATCAAGGGTTAGTCCTTCTGATAGGTTCGAGCACAAAGATACCAGGTAGCATGAAACAAATGCTGTGGTCAATCAGTTGAGGCGCCATCTCCACCTGCCAGGGCTTTAATGCCGCTTGTGGACCATCGTTTGCGGCACCGCGATTGAGTACCTGATCGTGAACTCTCGGCAGTTGTTCAGAGGTCGCTGACAAAATCGCTGGTGGTCAATCGGATGTAGTCGCCTTCTCCGACAACAGGGATTTCAACTCAGCTTGCGGTCCTTCTTTGGCTGCTCCAGCAAGATTAAAGACATGGTACTGAACTCCCGGCAATTGTTTCAGCGGTTTGCTCACTAGACCGCTGGGAATCTTGCAGCAGTCATTAACGATTGCCAGCCCCAATCCTAAAGAGACGAAGTGAAGCATCAGTTCCCAACCGTTCGCCTCAACTGCAACTTGCCATTCCAC
>CAYTDR010000255.1:0-9125 GCA_964436185.1 uncultured Candidatus Obscuribacterales bacterium
CCCGAAATCAAACACAAGGCTGTGATGGTGAACGGTTGGTTGCTGGATGGCACTTCTTATAGTATCAACAAGAATGGCACATCTATTCAATTAACCAGGCGCGAGTGGCAACTGCTCGAGTTCCTAATGCGGCGCCCGAACCAGTACTTCGACGCGGAAACTCTCCTCAATCGCGTTTGGGAAACCGATTCAGAAGCTACTTCTGATGCTTTGAGAACTTGCGTCAAGCGTTTGAGGCAGAAACTTGCTGCGGCAGGCGAAGAGTCCATGATTGTTTCTTTAAAAGGACTTGGCTACAAAGTAGTCGACGAATAAGAATCAATCGATTTCGACGCTCGGTAGCGTAAACCAGAAGATGTTACCTCTTGAAGCATTGTCGAGGATTCCTATTTGCCCTCCATGTTGGTCTACGATCAGTTTGGCGATAACAAGCCCCAGGCCCGAACCCTGAAGCGTAGGACCGGCCCATTCCTTGAAGCCAGCGAAAAGCAGATCCTTTCGACTTTCTTCAATGGTCGGTCCCTGATCGCAGATTTCGAACCGCACCATAGAACTTTCCAAGTCCTGGCTTAAACGAACAGTCACCTCATCGTTCTCTCCGGACACCTTTATGGCATTGAGCATCAGATTTGAAACTACTCTAGTGAGGCTTTCTTCGTCGGCATTCACATACACCGGCAGCGTCACCACATTCAGTACCACACCCTTTTCGTTCGCTTCGCACTGCAGATTCTCTTTGCAAGTTCCAACTACCGTCTCCGCTGAGACAGTGGCGAAGCGCAACTCAAAACAGTTGGCATCGAGTTTTCGCAGGTCGAGAAAATCGTTAATAACCTGAAACACCCGCTCCAGGGTCAAAAGTGCCTTCTCGAGAATCCTTCTGGACTCCTCTGAAATGTCTCCCTTGCTCCCATGAATTACTAATTCCATGGCGAGACTTACGGAGGTAAGCGGCGACCGGAGATCATGAGTAACCATGGCATAGAAGTTCTCCTTCATTCTCTTCACTTCCTGCTCTTGCTGTCGCGCCTTCAAAAGAATTTTGGAAACTGTGTGAAGCACGGAGTCAAGCTCGCTGATCTCATCATTTCCAGAGACCTTCGTCTCGAGCGGTTCTGCTTGACCGATTCTATCGGCATTTTTCATAATTAAGTTCAGCCGCCTTATCGTATTGCGGTTCAAACCGCTGGCCATACCTAGTGCCAGTGCGACGTTTATCAGCAAGCCCACGATTATCGTTGCGTTTAGATTCCTCCGCATGTTTTGTTGTTTTAGCGCAGACTCTCGCTGTGCCCTCCATTCGCCCGAGGCGAAGTCTTTGGTGAGCCTGGCGCATTCACTCATGACGATAGTCATTCGGCTGCTCGCCAACAGCATAGCGGTTAACTCTTGATGAGTAATCGCCTGATTAGCAGCCATCTTCTTCCTGAACCGCTCGAAGCAGATATCGACTCTTCGGCTGATATCGAGCAATCGGTCTATCTCGTCAGTTGACTTCAATCTACTGGAGCGCACCGCCTGTATGACCTTCTCTCTGGCCGGCTTAATCAATTCGAGTCGGTGAGCAAGCTCGCTCAGATGCCTGCGATCTTCAATGCCGGAAATTCTGTATACCAGCCTAACAGCATCCATCTGGATAAGCTGTGTCTGGTAGACAGCCTGAACCAAAGATTCCGAGCGGATTACATGTTGTGTTTCTTTTGCGATCTGATTGTTCTGATAGATCAGAGCAAAGATGAGAATGATCTCAAAAACTAGTGGCACCACAATCAAGATCAGAGCTTTCTGGATGAGCTTCATAAATCACGCTCGCCATAAGAAAGAGGAATAGTAAACCAGAAAGTGCTGCCACCAGATGATCTATCCGAAACGCCTATTTCGCCGCCGTGCTGTTCTACAATCAGCCTGCAAATCGCCAGTCCCAATCCGGTTCCCCGCGTTCGCTCCTGCCCGGGTAGCTGGCGAAAGCTATCGAATATGTATGCCTTGAACTCATCCGGAACACCAGGACCCTCGTCATGGATCTCGAAGAGCGCTACCCCTGACTCAAGTTGAGTCGTAAGGTCGACAGTAACAACTCCGCTTGCACCAGTAAACTTGATGGCATTGGTGAGGAGATTGGTCACCACTCGGCCAAGGTTCAGTTCATCAGCAAGAACGTACACGGGCTGCAGTTTCATTTTGATCTCCAGCTTTTTCGCGTTCGCCTGAGCAACAACCGTATCGACCGACTGTGATACCACGGGAGATGCCTCGATAGACTTCAGGTCCAACTGGAACTGGTTCCTGTCAAGACTTCTCAGATCAAGGAAGTCATCTATTAATTGAAACGCTCGGCCTGCATTGGTATCAGCAAGCTGAATAGTTTTTTGAGCCTTCGCTGGAAGCGAGTCTTGTTCAAGCAGAAGTTCGAGACTTGTCTGAACTGCGGCGAGTGGATATCTAACATCGTCGGAAACAACGGCATAGAGGTCCTCCTTGAGCACCTCCATCTCACGCTCCCTTTGTCGCGCGGCAGCGAGAGATAAGGACGCTCGATGCAGAGCAGTGTCTATCTGGCTTATCTCATCCCGTCCGGATACGGAATTGAGCAGCGGCATTTCCATAGCAATTCGCTCGGCGTTCTGCATGATCGATCTTAGCCTGGTGGTCATTGAACCGTTAATCCAGACTGCCATTCCAATTCCAATCACCACATTCAGAGTCAAGCCATAAACTAGAATGTTGTTGAAATCCTCTCGCATCCGCTCTTGTCTCTTCTCCGATTGCTGCTCCTCCTGCCACTGCCAGTGGACCAGCGCTTTTGTGAGCCCGAGAGCCTCATCAAGCGACGCGCACAACTGAATAACATCCTTGTTTAGCCGATTCGACTCAAAGGGGTTATAGATATGCTCTTTACTCTTCACCTGTTGTTTCATGCTAATCAAGGTACTCGTAACCTTGATGGAGATCGCCTGCAATCCACGGATTTGAGGACTGTCCAGCATTCTCGCCGTGCGCGCCGCGCGCTTGATTTTCTTGCTGAAGCCCGGAAGCAGATTCAATGCACGTGTGAGATTATCCATCTCATCCAGATCTTGCGAGTCCATAATCATGAATACACGGGAAGCTGCATCCTGGCAGGCATTCTGAAAAAGAAAGACGCCCTGAAGGAGCTCCTTAGTTGTCTGGACGCGCTCGCTCTCCCGTTCGATCCGTCCGGATTGATCGAGAAGCGCCACTACCAGGAGGATTTCAACCAAGAGCGGTACAGCAAGCAGGATCAGAAGTTTTTGAAATATTCTCATAGGGAGTTGCCGGAATGGCTGTGTTGCAAAAATATGTTGATGAGAGAATAGCAGTTCTCAACTGCTCAGTCCGCCTCTTGGGTACGGCATTCATGGAAGGCTCTCAGCCATTCATGCAGGGACACTCCAGAAACTCAGATATTCCGCTGTGCGTCCGCTGGGATCTACGCTACCAGAGCTATCGATCGTCCATAAAAGACAGAGTTTGTCATGCTATATCTACGCTGATGGGCCTTATTGGGACTCTTTGAACTGCTGTTGGCTGTCAGACGAAAAATTTCTTTCGATTTGAAAGGCTTTGTTACCGTTATAGATGCGATAAATTGCTCCTCTATCTGAAGTGTTCCTGTCCGCGAGCTCACGAGTCGCTGTTTCATCATCAGTATGCGAAGGCTCCGTGGCGTCATTGTGACGTCCAGTATCTCCGCTCCTCTTGCGATCTTGCTTATTGCGAAGGTTCTCGTCAAATTTGCTTGGGATAGAGCCGGACGGAAAGGAGACCCAGTCGAAAGTAAATCGATTTCTCTGCTAGCTCATTAAATCAGTAAGCGCCCGCAGTAGGGATTGTTTGAGTTGACGGCGTGCGTGCATCGACAAGAGTGGTGTTGTCAATACTGCGAATGTTAGCAAAATCTATTCGTGTTAAACGAGAAACTTCTCGTTTGATTGTTGAGAATGATTTGCAGATAGGGTAGATTAAGCAGGGACTGTAAAATGCACCCGCAAAACTCATTCCTTTTGGAAATTGACTTCCAGTCGGACAAATCGACACCAGATCCTCACCAGTAGCGCTCCTTCACGCAAGACAGGTACAGATGACGAAATTCTTTTCCAAAAGCAATTTAGTACTCAAGCCAAACTACGAAAGTCCAGTTGCGGGCGATGACGTTTCCTCTGCGACAACGTCCGGCGTCGAGGTGGAAAATACTTCCAAAGATGCATTGCAACAGTGGCTCATGCGCTGGCCGGAAGACTCTCTGAAGCGACTCAAGGACATCAACACGAGCACAGATAGTTCCAGGCACGTAATTCTGTCCCTGACTTATGGGCTCTATGATCCTCAGATTCGTAAGCTGAATCGAGTAATCACATCACTCTTGGTTGCCAGGCTCAAGTCGCAACGGGCAGGCAACGCGGGACTTGTCGCCCAAATAAACAATCTCATGGAAAATATGCATCTGGCAGTGGATCTTGCTACAGGCACTAACTCTCGAAGGGATTCTCATAGTTCACCATGCAATCGTCCTCGGTGGCAATTTGAGCGACGAAATCAAGGTGCTTAAGCAAAACGTCATTTGAAAGAGTAACCGTTCAGCTTCAGTTCCAATATGTAGAGCTCTGGATAGGCTTGTGTCTCGAATGCATCGTTCCTGGAATGCTATAATTCGCCTCGAGAACGAACTGTATTGCATGGATGCAAGTTCCGCCGTTTGACAAAACGGACTCTAGATCTGATAGACCAATTCTCAGCGAGTGAAAACAGATGAACCTTTCATGGATGCGAAAAGGGATGGTAGCGATTGCGCTCTTGACTCTGTCATGGAGTCTTGCTGTCCCATCCGTACTGGCAGATGAACAGAAGGATGAACTTATAAGGATTATTCGTCAGAATGACAGTCCGCTACAAGCTATGACTGCCGAAAGGCTGATCACGCTGAAGATGTCGCCGGAGTGGTGGCAATATCTGCTTAATCGAGAAACAAAAGCGTATCAACTTATCAGCAACATGGCGAACGGTCTACTCGGATTTGCCAACAACATGAAGTGGGGCGACGTGGCCAAGCTCGATGAATCGGGTGACGGTAAAAGCCCGCTGGTAGAGCAAGCGCTCTCCGACCTTCAAGGAAAGGTGCAATGCACTATCGAACTTACGGACAGTGTGAAGGAAGACTACCGAGAGAAGGTTATCGAAAACTTTGCCATGTTCCAGAGTCCACTCACGAATGATTATTATTGCAAGCCGCGAGGTGGCAAGATGAATCTGGTGATCACTCTTGATGCTAAAGCCAAAGACCTGCAAGTGCAGGTGAGCAAGGATGGCACTCAGTATCACTTCACTGTTCCTGCGTATGTGAATGTGATGACGTCGCCCATCCAAGAAGCATTCAAGCAAGGAATGTGAGTCTCTTCGGAGCTATCTGGTGTTAGTCGGATTGAAGAATTCCCTGATTTTTGGGTAAACAACATCTTTGACTAGGTGCTATCGATCGCACTCGGTACTATTGAAGAGTTGTTCACCGTGCTTTTGACAAAGTTTGGCAAATCGCTTGAGATATCGTCTTACAGCGATTAAGATCTAGTGACAAGTCGTTTTACATGAGTCATTGGGATGATTTTAAATAGAAACCGGCCTCTCGCTGCACTACTTCTGGTGCTGGTCTTTCTGATTGGGCACGCTAGTCCGAGCTTCGCACGAACTGCGGATTCGACTTTGCGAGACCATCTGCATCTTGCAGAGCTCGAAGGTGAAGGTTGGGTTCCGGATGCTCAACAAAAGCTCAAGGGTATCATCGTTTGCACGCATGGCTTCGCACTCAATGCCAACTCTTACGCAAACTACGCCGAGCGCGTCAGCAAGGAAGGATTTGCTGTATTCGCTCTTGATGCAAGAGGATTTGGGAAGTGGCGAGTTAAGAATAAAGACGCCAAGCTAGACCTGAACCTCACCGTTTCCGATACCATGAAACTACTGGAATATTTAAAGAAGGAATTTCCCAGGGTACCCATTTTTCTTTTGGGCGAATCGATGGGAGGAGCAGTTGCTCTGACGACAGCGGCAAAATACGAAGGGCGGCTCGACGGAGTGATTGCTTCGGTTCCCGCAGCAAGGCGATTCGATCAGAAGAAGTCGATTTTTACCGTCGGAGCTCGCCTTTTATTTGCTCCCGACAAAGAATTCGATGTTAGCCGAAATCTTGTAAGCAAAGCTCTTTCTTGTGAACAACTGCAGGAAAAATGGATCTCAGATCCTCAGAACCGCCTCCATTTGTCAGCGAAGGAATTGCTTCAGTTTCAAACGTTTATGAACAATGCCACCAAACTGTCCGCTAATATTACGCGCGCTCCCGTGCTCATAATACAAGGCTGCGGAGATACTCTGGTTCGACCTGATGCAACCATCAAGCTCTACAACAGCATTGCAGATAAAGACAAGCAACTTCTGCTTGTTGGAGAAGCGGAGCATCTGATTTTTCAAAAAGGACTCATGAGTCGGCTTACTTTCGACATGGTGCTTGCCTGGCTGCGCAATCATGCCGAAGTAAAATAAGAGCGTATCGATTAAACGGGCAAGTATTCAGCGTTAGTTCCGTCTTCGCTAACTGCGAGCAGTGAGAAGCGGCTCATGATTCTTCGGAAGCTGATTGACGCATTCTTTCGAAAGAAGCCGAATCATGAGTTTCCAGATCAAGCAAAAATTGTTTGGCTTCGAGTCCACCGGCGAACCCGGTCAGAGCACCCGCGGCTCCTATGACGCGGTGGCAAGGAGCAATTATGGAGATCGGATTTTTACCATTTGCGGCGCCAACCGCACGCATGGCTTTTTCGTTGCCTAGTTGACGAGCGATCTGCCCGTAACTTCGAGTTTCCCCATAAGGAATAGCAAGAAGCGCTTGCCAGACTGATTTTTGAAATTCAGTCCCTAAAAAATCGAGCGGCAAATCAAAACATTTTCTTTGACCGTCAAAATATTCATTCAGTTGACGCTCTGCTTCTACCAAAAGCGAGTCATTCTCATCCCGCATACCATTTTTGACTCGGACACGATCAGGTTTGTCATTTTCCCAGAGTAACGCAGCAATTCCTTTTTCGGTTGCCACAATGGTCAATTCCCCGATTGGCGTTTTTACGGACTTGTGTTTGGTTGTTCTAGTTTGTGTTCTGTCGAGCAATTTTTGCGACATTTTAGGCTCCTTTTTCTTCAAGCGATTTCCACAGATGCATGGTCGCGTAAGCGCGCCACGGACGATACTTTTGTACAAGTTCTATCAGTGCTTTCTTGTTTGAATGACCTAGTGCTTTCTTTACGCCAAGGTCACCGTGCATAAAGGCGTCAGGCCAGGCAAGGCAGCGCATAGCTATGTAATCAGCGGTCCACGGACCTATTCCAGGAAGTGCAATAAGAGCTTCTAACGTGTCTTCGTAATTGGCTCCAGGCGCGAGAATTATGGATCCGGACGAGTATGCCTTAGCAAAGGAAATCAGTGTTCGCGCAATCGACGGCATGATTCCTAATTCAGTCAGATCCGTTTCCCTTAAATTTGCCAGCTCTCCCGGCTGCGGCGTGTGTCTATTCAAGGTAGGATTTGGAGTTGTAATTTGAAGACCAAATTTTGCAGCAAGTTTGCCGGCAAGATTTGATGCTGCTTTTACACTTATAACCTGTCCAAGAATCGCACGAATGGCAATTTCAAATGGGTCAAATGCACCGGCAACTCTAAGCCCTGGATGATTTGCTGCTAGCTCCCCAAGCACGCTTTCAATTAGGTAGGGATTGGCTTCAAGATCGAAAAGCCTCTTCACTCGCGTCAACACCTGCATAAATTTTGGTGCGAGGGACTCTGACAAGGTTACTATCAGAGAAGTATTTTTCGGATTCATTGCGACGGAAATCCAGCCACTTGTATCATCGATCAAAACAGTCCTGTGATAACACTCATTTTCAACCAGTTCGATGCCCTTTCCACCTCGAGTTTCAAGAAAAAGGAGCATCGCCTTCCAATCGTAAGGCGGTCTGAATGCAAGGTGACATACGAAGCCATCTGCTCCATGCACTCTGCCGGTTACTTTCTTTCGCAACTGGCTGGGGTTAAGTCTGTAACGCTCGACAAACAAAGCGTTGAATCTTCGAAGACTAAAAAAACCGCTCAACAAAGCTATTTGAGAGATGGGCAAGTCAGTGTCTGTGAGCAGCCGTTTGGCGTTTAATAACCTTTGAGTTTGTACAAATTGTACCGGAGTTACTCCAAGTTCCGATTCAAATACTCGCCGCAGATGCCGAGCGCTGACGCCAAGTTGGCTCGCCAACTCTGCGAGTGAAAGATCGAGAAGAGCACCATCTTCGATGCACCGCGCAGCTCGACTTACAAGATTACTAGTTGCGTCAACTGAAGAACTTCCTGGGGCAAGCTCGGGTCGACATCTTAAACATGGACGATAACCTTCACGTTCGCATATTGCCGCACTCGGATAGAATGTACAGTTCTTCAACATCGGTGGTTTCACAGTGCACACAGGGCGACAGTAAATTCGAGTCGACCGAACTGCTACATAAAAAATGCCGTCAAATCGACAGTCTCTTGCTAAAAGTGCTTGGTAACACGATTCATTTTCTAAATTCATATCTCGGTACCAGTACAAAGTACAATGGTCAACTTATCAAACCTCCAGCGACTATGCTCGCCATATTCGGACATGACCCTGCTCCGCCAGTATTTTCTCTGAAAATCAAATTTGAGCCAAGTCTCACGCCATTTTGCAAAATTGGGTGAAAACCATGGACTCGGCCAAACTGTTTTCGTCTTCACAATGAATTCAGTGACCGAACAATTCAACCGAATAAATGGAAAGATCGATGGACGTTCGTGTTCCGGAGCTGAAGGAAAAGTTCGAGCAGGCACTCGAAGGAATGATTCCCCTCTGCCGCTCCTCAATCGTTTAGCTTTTTCTGTAGAATGAGACGTAGCGGCACCGGCCAAGAGGATTAGATGACAGACCAATGACTAAGTTTACCGTGTATGTAGACGACAACTACCACTATCAGGACGAGACCGAGAGGTATAAGCTCGGGGAATTTGACTTGTATGAAGATGCTGTAGTTGCGTGCAAAAGAATTGTCGA
>CAYTDR010000256.1:0-9103 GCA_964436185.1 uncultured Candidatus Obscuribacterales bacterium
ATATTGCCGGATTCCATGTCATCCTCCGAGACGAACTCGAAGAAGTGGCAAGACACTGCCAGAACACCGCCGGCACCCTCGTCGGAGATGGGGATAGAACCTCGTCCTTCAGATGCCATATAGCCGAAATCGCGGATTGGCATTTCACCGTAATACTCGGCCAATCGGTCCAGATAGAAGGCCATAGGGCCACCCTTCCAGCACGACATAATCTCGAGCTCGGGCCAGGCATCTCGAGGTGTAATACTGCCTTTCGCCTCGAGTATTTTTTCCAGAGCAGCGGCTCGTTCCGGATTGGCTGAAAGGAAGGGCTCAAAAGCCTCTTGATAAGGATTTTGCTTGGCATACCGCGGATTGACGCCGCCATTCCTCAAATCAACAAGCAGTTCATCGACATGTTCTTTCAATTGATCGGCAAGCAGGAGGAAGCTGGACGGGTTGCAACCGAGAATACCTGTGACATTTTGCGCAATCGCCACACGCAGCATCATGTAATACTTGGTGTCCACGTCTTTGATTTTACAAAGCTCGTATGGCACAGCGAAATGTCGTTTGATGATTGCCGGTTGACGTTTGTTCAATAGACCGGAAACCGCGCCATAAGGTAATCCGCAAGCAGTGCGCCCTTCTTCATCGTTGCTGGTGATGATGAGGAACCGACCGGTGGAAGCACGTCTGAAAGTCTCGATCAGATGATAGTTGTGAATCTGGAAAGCATGCGTATAGTCGCGCAGATGGGAGTTGGTTATAGGAATGAACTTTGGTTTTGCCGTGGTTCCGCTGGTGGTTGCAAACATGAATGGCTCTTCAGCAGTAAGCTGATTCTTGCCGCCTTCAGCCAACCGGTCTATATATGGGCGAAAATATTCGTAGGTAGATGCAGGAATTCGATCACGAAACTGCTCATATGAGTTTATGTGTTGAAAACCATGGTCAGCTCCGAATTGAGTGGACTGGTTAACTTTGACGATCCTTTTCAGCTTCTCCATCTGAACCCCAAGAGGGTTCTTTAGAGACTCGTAGAAACGCTTTACATGGGTGTGTTTGCGGTAGAACTGCCCAACATTAACATCCAAGTATTTCAAATCCAATTCTCAATCCTCGCCTTTAAGCTCCTACCATACCTGCTGGTGTGGTAGCTCGGTTGCCTTCACTCGTTGTCAAACTTCTGATTTTTCGCTCGTTTACGGTTATACCGAATCCAGGACCCTCGAGCACCTTGCCAATACCGCCATAGCCGAACGTCACATCTTCATCAGCCAGATCCTGCCGAAGAAGAAACCGGTTAAAGGACCCTTCTGCATTTTCGAACGGACCGGCTACGGATGCCCACGCTCGACCTGCTGCCGAAAGAATAGCTGATTCTCCTACCTGAGCGCCGAACAGGCAGCTGATTCCGGATCGTCTGGCAAGATCGGCTATTTCCGTAGCAATGAGCGGTCCTCCGACTTTCGAGAGTCGGATGTTGAAAGCATCGCATGCCTTCAGTTCTACCAGATGTTGGGCTTGAGACAACGTGCACAACGATTCGTCGGCGACCACGGTCTCCGGCAGCTCTCTGGTTATACGTTGCATACCGGCCAGATCTTCGGGATCAAGTGGTTGCTCGATCGAAGTGATCTTATATGGTCTCATCTTCTCTGCAAAATAAAGCGTCTCGTCAACGGTCCAGGCACAGTTAGCATCAATTCTCAAGACTGTCTCGTCGCCCATTATTAGGCGAGCCAGTCTTAATCGATTCAGATCGGACTTCCAATCTCGTCCCACCTTCATCTTGACCGTGCGAAAACCGTATGATTTGAAGAAAAGCAAAAGGGCACTGAAAGCGGCCATGCCGCCGAAAGGCACAACAGCGCCGTAAACTACGCTGGAGGCAATGGAAGTGCTGACGACTGATCCCGCCGGTCTTGCTGTGCCACTTGGATCCCTTACTACATTGTAGGCAGCTAGAAGTGATGCGACACTTAAATCCTGCGCTCTCGATACAGCGTCGAGAACGGCCAGCTCTACAGCACACCAGGAGGCTCCCAGAGATCGTCTGTCCAGACCGAACTCGTAGAAAAGCTCTCGAAGAGCGGTCACAGCGTCAAGGGCCGTGGCCGGCTCTAGCTGTAACAATCGGGGAGCATACTCTTCGTTAATTATTCGAATGGCGCCTTCTACCGTCTCGCCGGTTACGTAGTCGCGAGGGACGCTCTCACCGAACCCGATTACACGTTCTCCAGAGTCAGTTTGCAACTCGACTTGCACGATTACATTGCATGAATCGTTCCGTGAGGCCAAAGAGTGCCCAAAGGAGAAACGAAATGGCAACCTGATAGGGTTGCATTTGACATCTACGATTTTCATATTTGCTCACGCGAGTGTGAAAGTATCCATTGATGAGCCATTTGTACATACTCATCGAACCACTTCTCGTCGAAATCGAGACTATGTGCGGCTTGAGGAAAAATTCGCATCGACTTGTCTCTGGAGGCAATTCTTGTATACCAGCGTTCAAGCCCAAGAACATCCACTATTGAATCTTCTCCAGCCTGCAGGATAAGGACCGGACAATGAATTTTGCTGGCTGTTCCTTTTGCCAATTGCGACAGAATATGGCTCTGGAGATAAAAGGAAGTCGTAGCTTCAGTGATCCTCATTGGATCCTGGCGCACAAATTTCAAATACTCGGGAGAGTCGGTAAACATCGAAGGAGTCAGGGGAATGGGCCATTTCCTTCGACCTGGGTTGCCACTTGCCAGCTCAGAAGCGATGGACACTTTCGTAGCCAGGTCCAGGTCGACCCTCGTTTCAATGGCCGGGCTGGAAAAAATGATACCTGATAATCCCAGTTCGTCACTATGACAGGCGAGCATACTGGCAGCCTTAGCTCCCCAGCAATTGCCCCAGAGTATAAGTGGTTGGCGTGGGTGCGCAGTACGCACTGCGGCAAGAAATGCTGAGACGTCGCTAATAAAGTCTTGATAACTGGAAAGGTGACCACGCTCGCGTCGGTTCATACCTGCTCCCCGACGGTCGGGAGCATATGTAGTAATGCCGAACTTGCGCAGACTGACGGCAGTTCTATCAAACCAAAGACTATGACCTTCAATGCCATGCAGATAGACGATTACGGCTTGGTCAGGCCTTCCTTCCCACACCCGGAAGCCGAGTTCCAGACCGTCGTGAGAAGGCACCCAGCCAATCTCATGGTCTTTTGACCGCATGGTTTCGCGCGGTGCCTCTATCTGGGAGTACAATCCTGTCAACTTCGAAAAGTCCTAATTGTTCTGAGTCACTTTACAAAAAGCCTGTTTGTGAGTTTAACATTTAACTGGCTGGCCCTCGGGACATCGGGCGATTTAGCATTGTAAATGCTTAACGTAGCGCATGATTATTAGCTTCTTGAAATGGTCCAGGTGGCTAACTAGTAGTAAATTTATAGATTCCACTCGGCACCGAATTGCCCCTTGAAGATCGACCTCAAGGACTGAGGAGCCCCATACTCACTAACAGATATTGATTAAATAATGGCAAGAAGCGCTGGCTGGTTACAGGAAACCATCAACAGAATAAAATTGGGCTGTGAAAACAGTCCATATATAGGAAATCTACAGAACGAACTGGATATGTTCACATCCGGCCGGGTGTTGTGCCATCAGATGTGGCCTTTTGTCTCTTCCTTGCCCGGAAATGTCAGTCTTGTTCTGAAGTCCTTGCCGGATCAACTCCAGGATGCGCGAAAGCTGTTCGAGCAACTCAGTGACCAGGACGGTTACTATCGCGGGTTGTACAGAAAACAGTGCTTTATGGCCGGAATCAAGGAAGAATCGCTCGACAAGATGGTTCCGAGCGAGGCCACGAATGATTTGTGCCAGATGATGTATCACCACTGTACCAGCGGAAACTATGTTGATGGCGTTCTTGCCATAGTAACTGCGGAGTTGGGTGCTACCATCTATGCGCGCCATACATATGGCGCTTATATCTCCTTCTTCAGCAAGTATCCTTCCGCACATCCAGACGTTTCAGTTCAGGATGGGATGGAATGGCTCAGGCTGCATGCCAAGCCACATCCTCGACATGCAATCTGGATGAAGCGAACCATAGACTCGATAGAACCGGCAGACAGCGCGGAACAGTCCACGCCTCGACCCGTGGTTGAGATTACTGATGCTTTTCTGAGTTTCCTGCAAAACGCATCACCAGTCATTTCTGATTCATATAAAGAGATTCCTTTCCGCACCGAAAGTGGATCCGAGTCACCCGTAGGGGCTGGGGTGATCTGAATTCCCCGCTAGCCGGTGGCAAATTCAAAGATTAGAGATTGCAAATACTTGCCAACTTTTGCCAAACTTTGTTGGACTCGAGAAAAGAGCGTGTTTCAAAGTGTGAAATGGTTCTCTTGCTCAATTCCCTGCCGAACTGAAGGCTGTAAAGGCTTCGGGCGCAAGCGTTTTTATCTTCGGCATGTTCGTTTCTCAGCGCGCCATTGCCGGAACTATTGAAGTAGGTCCGCAGTCTTTTATACCTCCTTAAGAATGAGGCGCGGGGGATGACTCGATCGGAAGTGGCACAAGGTGCCTCTCAGGGATTAAAAACGGATTCAGGCACCTGCTTAGAATCCAGGTTAGGATCACCACCTGATGTCAGTTCAGTAGACCGAGTTCGGTGAGGCGAGAGCAACTAGAATGACGTTGGTATCACGATCGATGCTCCTATTCATGTTGCTGTCACTATTGTGTGGTGATTGCGCACGAGCAACCACAGTCAAAAACGTTGAAGTTCCTCCTCCAAACAATAAACATCTGGTAGGCACCATTGCCGGACTGAATACCGATCAAACCAAAGCAGACATGGTTCATGCCGGACCGTTCATTGAGAAAATGTCCAGGGCGGCGGAGTCGTACCAGGATTATTCGTTTAGCTTCACCATGAAAGTGTTCAAAGGCAAGAAGCCAGTGATCGAGCAAGGTAACTTCTTCTTCAAGAAACCAAGATTGATCCGGCTTGAGGAGACAGGCGATTACAAAAAAGGTTCTGTTGCTGTGCTCACGTCGGAAGGCAGAGTGAAGGCCCATATGGGTGGGGGACTGAGCATATTTGTTGTTGATTTAGAACCTCAATCCAAACTTTTGAAATCAGCCAATGGACATCCGATGGTAGAATCCGACTTCTACTCGCTGACAGCAGCGCTGAAACAGTACTTGAACGCAGGGCACATCGCAGAAGTGACAAAGATTCCAGTCCGGATCGATAATTACTCCGAAGATGTGCATCTAGTCGAGATTCGTAAGTCGGAAGGACGTGTCTGGAAAAAGATTGCTGTAGATGCAGACACCTTTCTTCCCGTCCAGTGGTGGGACTACAGCGACAACGGAGATCTCTGGTCATATGCGACCTGGGTAGATTTCAAACCGAATCAAAATCTACCTGTTGAGCTATTCTCCATTAAGGAAGCCAAGAAGCTGCGCAAGAGCTCAGCCGACAAACAAAGCTAAAACACAGCTAACGGAAGCTACACTCCAAATTTTTACTCGCACTAAGTCAAACAACAGAGACGTCACCAAAAACTAGATAAGAGGCCGCAGACCATGATTTTCAATCTCCCATCCCTGGTGCTATTAGTTCTGGTAGGAATTGCCGTCCTACTGGCTACTCCAGTATTGTTCAAGGGATTCTCCCGTAGAGGAAAAGGTGTCAAATACGAGAAGGACTTTCTTATTCAGCGCGCTCCTCAGCTCGTCTCCGTCTTCACGATCTTTCTTATCGCCGTAAGCTTTTTGTTGTACAACGGCATTGTTCCTGCCTTTTCCGGCGCCATTCCGTTCATCGTGCTCACCTCCGGTAAAGCACCCGAAGGTATTGCACTGGCCATCTCTTGGCTTGGTAACGCAATTCTAATCAGCGGGCTAATCTTTATGATCGGCGGTTGGTATTCGTTAGGAGAGTTCTTCTCCACTGATGCCGAAGTGATGGAAAATCACACCGTTAGAGACACCGGGCTGCTGGCCTACGTTATGCATCCAGCCTACTCTGGAATTATTCAGTCGCTTCTGGGTGCATCGCTAGCATGCACCTCAGTGTTCTGCGCTATATTTACCGTAGCGATGGTGGCGCCATTATGGCTCCGTCGAGCTAAATATGAAGAACGGCTCCTTATCGAAGCTTTAGGAGAACCGTACGAGCAATACGCCAAAAATATGGGTTGGCGCAGACTGGTTCCACGCTTTATTCCGATCGGCGTGTAAATCGCTCTAATACTTGATTTCCTTAATCTTGACAGCTTCCCATTTTGATACCACGGATGATAGACTAGGGTTAGTCGTAGACCATCTTTTTCTCATCGAGTGTTCCTGACCGGTCGTCAGGACTAGGAGTTGCTTTGAAGAAGTATATGAAGCGCTTGGCTCGTGCTCAAAATGCCACCGTATACGCAACCGTTGTTGCGATAGCAGCCTTGCTCACAGCGTCGCCGGTGTCTGCTAAGAACATGTTCGGCTTTGGATCTAGCCCGGACAAGAGCGAGACCAATGTCAAAGTCTCCTCCGAAAAACGCACAGGTAATCGCACCTGGGTCACAGCATCCACTGTCATCAATGCCTCACCGCACATCGTCTGGGAGACCGTGCACGAAGAAAGAAAGAAAGATCCGGATCTGGCTTACAGCAAGGTTCTCGAACAAGGGAAGAATGAATGTCGATTAGAGCAGAAGTTCGTCCTCATTCCTGTCCTTGGCACAGCCGTATGCGAAATGCACAATTCAGAAGTGCCGTTGAAGAGAATCGATTACAAGCTGATTAAGTCAGATCGCTTCAAAGCGATGGAAGGAAGTTGGGTATTGACCGCTTCTCCAGATGGCAAGTCGACCACTTTGGAACTCTCCACTCACATTGACTTGGGCATTCCGGTTCCCGAACAACTCACCACCAATGCCACCAAGAAGAAACTGTCCAAACGCCTGAATAACGTAAAAAATATGGCGGAAAAGACTCACGCTCAACTGGCAGCCCAGAGCCATTCCGGCGCACAGTAACCACGCAGTTTTTCAGAACGCTCATTCACCGATTGCATGTTTTGTCGCGCAGTTCGTTCTATTAGCATTCCGTTTCGATCCGTGTCGAACCTACTGTTTTCTCCTGCGAGCGTTCAACGACAAACATCAGACCTGGGTGTATTATTGACACGCGTACATATGTATGTATAATGATTGTATATGGTCAGTTGCTCCGATGATGAAGATAGCTTATGGCTACAGTTCAACTACTGCCTAGAGCTGTTTCGAGCTGCTCCACCACAATGCGCGAGTGTTGCCCGGGGCCCTCGCGCAACGGATGAGGGGCGTCGCTCGTGCAGGAATAGGCGGGCACTGGCACTGGTGCTTTTCCCTCGCTCAAGCCGAACAGGAATGCCGTCCGCTGTTTTTTGCTGCTGCCCGCTGCCGGTTTTGCTTGCTGGCGGGGCAGCTCAATCCAAAAGCAAGCGCCTTTCTCGTCACGCTCGCGGTTGCCGATATTCCCATCCTGAGCCTCTCTCGACCAGCGATCTGCAAATGAATAACCCGAAACCGCTCCCTTGCTTCTTCAACTCCTCCGGTTGCTCGAGCTGTTTGTCTCGACAAAGTTTTTTGATTGATCACGGTTGATAGTACCAGAACCAGTACCACAGTGGAGACCACCGATAGCCCGTAAATCGAGAGGAGCTTTCCAGAGTCTTCCTTGGATATGGTCGAGCAAAACTTTGAGAGATTCGGAAAACTCTCGTTTGTTCATGTATTGTCCGAAGAACGCTTTATGCGGCTCACTTGTATAGGAATGACAATCATCCCACCACAGACAATCTGCATCAAAACGCCAAGTGTCACTTTGTCACTCTTGCTGATTACTTAGAGAGATTCGATCAAGCAGGGATTGATAGGGAGCTACCGGTCTATCGGCAAACTATCAGGCTCCTGGGCAGTAACGCTATGGCACTGAGCGGCTAACTCCATGAGATTCCTACGATGACTGTAGTCGCCACCAACCCGGCCACTGTCAAAGACGTAGCCGACATGCGGATTCGAGAGATTAAGAGAATGTCCTCGTCGCCGCCGGAAAGGAGAACTCAAGACGAAGGCGCGAAACTTATTGGAAGGAATGCTAGAGGCCAGCCCGATGCCACCACAGGGGATACTACCGGAAGATCACGACTATTACCAATTTCAACACTGCTCAAGCAGAGTAAGGTTGGCAAAAATGCTGATCGATGATGGTCAATCGGAACGAGGCGAGAAGGTTCTATCAAGCATCAGTGAACAGTCTATCCGCTCCGCGCCCTTCGCATTGCTCAGTTGCCTGGCAAGCGAGCAGGCGAAGAAGAGGCAATCGGAAACGCACGAAATAACCTCGCGGATGTCTCCGAAAAGTTGAACGCGACAAATCAGCAACCAGCAAAATTGCCTGCCCTCAAATCACTCGCTCTTTTGAGCGGCAAATAAACGGCACTCGCCCCCAGTAAAGCCACTTGACAGGAGTCGGGAAGTCCGCGCCCCGCTCTCACAACCCAAAACCGCCGGCATTGCCCGTTAGAAGAATGGAGGTAAATCTTCCAACCCCCCAAAGTCCGAAAAATTGAGTGGTTGTCGGTGAGTGAAGGATCTTGACGAATTGCCTGGTTTGTTCGCAGGGCTCTGGACAGTGGTAATTGATCGTTCCATCTGTCCGTCATCCCGATAAACCGCTATGCCAAAATTATTCCCAAAAAACGATCTGCTTATCAGGATCAGCGTTGCCACAACAGGACGCGTAAATTGAAACCGGATAAACTAAAAATATGATTTGACACCTGTAGGTAATTCTCGAATACTGTCCTTTTGTATGGGACTCATCTCTCAACGCTGTAGGAACAACCACACTCAATATTATGAAGAAGAACATCGTTCAACGTCGAGGCAATATCAGGACAGGTATCGGTTTATTGGCAAGCATCCTGATATTTTCAAGCAATATTGTGCTGACTGGATGCGGAAAACCGACCACTGATGCGCGAAGAGACGCTATGGTCAACTCTTATAATAGGCTGCGCCCGTTAATTCAGAATGTGCTTAGAGTAGATAGAGAACGTGTTCTCCTGGTTGCGTCAT
>CAYTDR010000257.1:0-2795 GCA_964436185.1 uncultured Candidatus Obscuribacterales bacterium
TGCACTATCGTTGAGACCGGTGGACTGATCGCCTTCTTCCTGCATGCTGTTGACTGGAGAAAAGTTGTTATGACGGACAGGAAAGGTTATGACGGAAGATCTGTTGGAGATCGCGCTCGTGATCGATTCTCTTATCCAGAAAGATGCATAAGTACCGAATCGGTGTCCTTTCGACAAAGAGTACCTGGCGATTGCTTTTTCCAGACCGAGAGTTCCTTCTTTGATCAGTTCCATCAGTTCAAGACCATGGTCTCTGTAGGACTTGGCGATGCTTACGACCAGACGCAGATTGGCTTTGATTAACCGTTCCTTCGCTCTCTGGTCACCAGCGGAAGCCGCTCTGACAACTTTGATCTCATCTTCAGAAGATAGAAGTTCGTGCTTTCGTATATTTCTCAAAAAAGAAGCTAACGAGTCGCGAGCGGGTGTGTTGTTTTCCGCTGCTGTATGGTCGACTCTCTCAACTCTTCTGAAGTTGATGACGTTTGAATCTGATGTCGCGCTTGCAGCCTCTTGTCTCGATGATGTTGCAACAAGTCTCATGATAGTCAACCTCCAGTAGTCTTAAAAATCGGGCGGGATTTCTTACGTCCTCGCTGACCTCTGAATATAATATACCACACATGCAGAGAATAGAATGCACGACTGACGACTTTCTTCTACAATTTAACATTCGATTCAAAGGGCTTTTACGGCCAACAGCATGAACCTGGCAGGACTTTCAAGCAGCAACCGAGTCAAATGGGCTGTGCGAATATTTTCTACACACCAGAACCTAATGTAGAAAATATTCAGAGCATCAATGTTTGGTTGAATCATATTTTCTTCAACCAGAAATTCGGGGAATCGATAGGTTGACCATATCTATATTAAAGACGATATTCGCAGACGACAGCATAGGCCACGTCCTGGCCAATCGAGATTCTGGGAAACGATTGTAGGTTGCCTATCTATATAAAGAAGACGAGATTCACAGACGACGGCATCGGCCACGTTCGTAATCGGCAATCGAGATTCGGGGTCGCCTATCTACTAAAGACGACAAGATTCGCAGACAACGACATCGGCCGTGTCCATAATCGGCAATCGAGATTCTGGAACGATAGGTTGCCTATTCATATGATTTGTCGAAATCTTGAGCTCAAAAAGAAAGCGAAATCTAAATGCGCTTTCTCTGCGGAATTGCGCTGGTCCCGAACCAATAATCCAAGACGCGCGTAATCGACTCTTCGAACTCCATCGGATCGATGGGCTTGGTCAGGTAGGAGTTAACGAAGTGGTTGTACGTTTTCTCGATGTCTTTCGGATTGGACGAAGTGGTGAGAATGATAACGGGAATATGCTTCAAATGTTGACTAGACTTAAGTTCTCGCAGAATCTCATGGCCGCTCTTGCCTGGAAGATTCAAATCCAGGAAGACAATCTCAGGTAAGTCATCGCCGCCTGTCTCGTCTAGCTTCTTGATATGATCGGACGCTTTTTGTCCACTATTGAAGATGTCGACCTCGGCAGGTAGATCGTTGCGTTCTAAACAACGCTTAAACATAAACACATCTGAAGGATTGTCTTCTATTAGAAGGATTCTTATAGGAGTAATCGATTTTCGCGCAGTCGATTCTGCATTGCTGATCAAGTCCGTAACAGTGGTTCCGAGAGCCTCAGCGATACGGCTGAGGATGTCCAAGCTGATGTTCTGCGTGCCACGCTCAATGTTACTTATGTATGTTCTATGAAGCTTGGCTCGATCTGCCAGTTCTGTCTGAGACAAACCAGCTTCATCGCGCCTCATTTTGACAACTTTAGAAAGAGCCTCGAGCAACCTCTCGGATTTTGACATGACTCGATTCCCTCTTAATTCACTCTATTACGCTTTTGATGCAGAAGATATTCTACACACGGATGTCACTAATGCAAAGTCTTGACTACCCAGGGCTCCGAAACTGATTACAATTGCACCGCAGATGGTTAGCTGGACTTTCACTATCATCTTGCCGCCAGTGACCGGCTCAAACGGCTATGCAGCTTGCACAGGGCTGAATAAACCTTGGACCATTCACCATCCGACAATTTACCATCGGTCTGAAGCTGATTTTCCATGTGGTCAATAGACCTCAGAGATTCTTGAAAGTTCGCCGCTTCCACCTTTGAGACGTTTCCCGATGACAACTCTCTTTTCATTCGATTTTCAATCATCCGTCTTTCGTCGCTAAGTCTGCCCACCATTGAGCGTACGCTTGCAACCGGCGTCACCTCCGCCACTTCTCCGATATGACGACACTCGTAAGATTGGACCACACCTAAAATGCGAGTCCCAAGCAGATCGTTCTCTAGCGCGACAGGCAAACTCTTTTCCTCAGGCAAACGTTTTATCAATTTGCCGATTAATAACAGTTCCTTTTCAGAACGCAGCACCAGGTCTGATGCGCACGTCCGGGAGTTTTCTATATTCTCGTTAAGCGCCTTCTGGCGTTTTTCGAGAATGGGTCTCAGTTGCTCAAGGGAGAGCAATCGTATATCAATATTGTTCTCTTGCGCATCAGAAAAGAATTCCTTGTCTCCGTTCAACGTGTCCACAACAAGAAGGTTTGCTTTCACCACGTCTGCATTGCCTGCGGCTGACGCTTTCTGGGCGAGAGAATCGAGATTCTCGAGCATTTCAAACCAGCCTTCGTTCTTCTCGTGGCTCACAGTGCTCATCTTCGCAGACAGCGCATCGAGTTGCGCGCAATAGGCGCTTTTCTCGCTTTCTGTCAGCCGCTTCGAATCCGCCAACTCATCCACCATATTCTTTATAC
>CAYTDR010000257.1:2805-9056 GCA_964436185.1 uncultured Candidatus Obscuribacterales bacterium
GATCGTTTTTCATACAATCGGAGTCCATCGAGGCCGGTCATGGAAGAATCGAATCGATCGTAGTTCGTCTGGGCCTGGACCACATTGGTTAGCCCGAATTGAAGAGCGATTGCCAGCGAAAGTGATAAGGCAGTCCTGAGTGCATAAGAACCGACCGAAGGAGAAGCCGGCAGACTGTGCACTGTTAGCGAACCTGAGTGTTCGTCATCTGGATGGTTTTTCATAGATAAAGTCTCACGGCTAGGTGAGACTAGCCGACAGCGTTCGACCCGATTAAGGATCGAGCAAAGCTCTCGAAAGATCTCACGGGACTTCTATAATTCACAGTCTTCTTAGCATGGCTAACCGCTAACCATGCGGGATCCGAGGTTCCATATCAGTGGCGATGAACCGCGATTTAGAGCTGCAACCGGCAGACCGAACAACCAATACAAGGCTTGGCGCTGAATAAATGCTGATTTCTAGTTGTCGAAGTTACGCAATCGAAGTACTTCTCGGGTTTAGAGAGCAGACTTAATGCGAACGAGAATTCTGAATCTCTTGGAAGACATAAAACAACGAAGACAGAGCTTAGCGTGTTTGCTTGTTTGCGGCCTTCTCTGCTGTCACAACCGACCCAATCAATGTTCAGCTTTACCGAGTCGTGGCGTCACACCCGATCGAGAAATTCTTGAATCTCCAGGGAAGATGGCTCCGCGTGAAAGGCATGCATTTGCGCAATTCGCTGAGCTCGACGGGCACATCGAATCGAATCGCCTCGCCTGCCGAGAGCCTCTTGAAGCGAGGCAAGATTGTACAGATGTTCTACCAAATTCGCAGATAGAGGTCCTTCGTGAATCTCGACCGCGGAGACGATCCGCCCCACGATCATTTCTGCCATTTCGTAGTCGCCTTTCTCTTCGAAGTGTTCGGCAAAAATCTCCATTCTTACTAAATTAGACATTTGATGCACCTGTGAAAAGCTAGCTCGTGCAGCGAATGATCAACCTCAGGTTGAGTATCTTTTCTGCACGCGCAAATATTCGAGAGCTAGCGGGTGTGAATTGAAGGAGAGAACGGCGGGATGGGACCTTCTCCGCCGTTCTCTCGCATGTTGCCATACGGAGGGGGTTGTACAACAACAATCGAGGTCAACAGAAAAACTTTGTACACGAGCTTGAGAAGCGATCTGGATCTGCTTCGTCAATGCATGGATGTGGTTTTAGTCTGCAAGGTTACTCCTTTCAGTGCTACCGGTGGTGTTCGCCGATCAAACTTCACTCTTGAAACCAGCGAAACCACAGGCAATCAGTAGTTAAGTCCTTGAAGTCCCGTGCTTGGTAATCGCGTTATAGTAGTTGGACGAAAGCATGGTGTCAATACTTTTGTAGAATATATTCAACAGCATTTTAAAATTTAAATGCCACCATTTCAATGCAATCCGCCGTTTAAGAACGGCACCAAAAGTAGTATTACTACTTGAACGGAGCAATGCGTGTAAACGTCCTTATGACCGCGAATTGAAGACAGCAATCGGCGCATCACTAATGATGACTTTGAATAGAAATGGACACAGCAGCAGATGGATGCACATCCGCTTACAGGAAAACAATCAATCAAAAGACAGCTTTTTACCGGAGAACAGTTTCTCTAGTTCTCTCACTTGCTACTTCGCGCCGCTTAGAATAGCCGCCGTTCATCAGCCTAGACAGCCCGGCCGCGGATGCAAGTAACGCCAATGCAGCCAGTTCCTGCGCCGCCAGTCGAGCAAAGTCGATTGAGTTCGCTTCTTCAGAAGCACTGAATCTCAAACCAAGGAATTCAGCAGAAAGCTCTCGCTGTGGGGGTTGCCAGATGAAGCCGTAGCCCATAGGTTTGATTTCACCATTCTCTTCCTGATGAACCCATGGAGGATAAATCAACATTCCTACCATCACCAGAAGACATGCAATCGTCACTAATTTTGTCGGGCGCATAAGAAAATCCTTTTCTTTTGCTGGTTTTAAATACGTTCTATTCTCTAGAACGATGGACGCGACAGCACCTCTCCTCAATTGATCTTGGGGAGATGACAGTCAAAATAGATTCGTTGTTGCTTTCATAGCACACCGCCCTTCCGGCGGTGCATCTTATATTTCCATCGATGCCGAAAAGACGCCCAGCCTTAGACCCGAAGAGGGGTAGGAGAGGCAATATATTCTGCGGGTCTAAGTTTGGGCATACCTATAACTATTACCTGGCAGGGGCTTCTGGTCAGAACACTGTCAGAGACGCTTCCCAGAATCGATCGACTTACGCCCCCTCTCCCGTGAGAAGCAAGCAGGATAAGATCGGCCGGCCATGCGTTGGCTACTTCAAGAATCGAATCTGCCGGCTTGCCGCGTCTGACCTCAGAAATGACCATCGCGTCCGGTAACTCGCCGTCCAGACGCGAGGTAATGGTGCCTACGATCTCTTCGTAGTTGGAAATCGACTCTCTTTTCGCTGCTTCAACCGGGCTCTTCGATTTGAGCATGGAGCTCTTCATCTGCTGAGAATGCATCACATGGAGAAGAAAGAATGTAGTTGACGATGGCCATTTGAACGAGAGGATGAAGTCTGTTTGAGCCTTCGCAAACGACTCCTCATCGATCGGGACCAGGACTCTCATATGACTTACCTCGCGACAATCGCTGACCACCAGTAATTATGGCTCAACAGACTTAGATCGATGCCGCGTTTCAATTATCCAACTACCGATAAAGGCACATTCAGCCGGAACTGTCGAAGCAAGCCGAAGCGAGAACTTGCTGTAACTTCTCCATGGTGACCGGCTTGCTCAAGAATGCATCCATGCCGCTTTCCATGCATAAATCTCGATCGCTTTGCCGCACGCTGGCGGTCATCGCGACTATCGGAATTCTTTTTGAGCCATCCTTCTCCGCACTGCGAATGGTGCGAGCAGCCTCGAAACCATCCATAATCGGCATCTGGCAATCCATCAAAACCAGGGCATAGTGCCCTGTTTTCACTTTCTCTACAGCCTGCGCGCCATTAACTGCCACATCTGCAGCATAACCAAGCCGCTTGAGCACTTTCGTTATTACCTTTTGGAGAAAAGTGTTGTCCTCAGCAACCAGAATAGTCTTCTGGTGACTCTCAGCCGTCTGCCAATTGCTTGAATGTCCGTGAGCGTCAGTCGCCACTATTATGTCCGAGGTGTCCATGCTGCCGAATGTGACATCAAGAATTGAGGCAACCAACGCAGACTGCCGCACAGGCTTTGTCAGATATGAGGAGAAGCCTTTTCGCCACAGATCCTGGTTCGGCAATCCATGACTGAGTGATGTCAAAAAGATGAGGCGGGTACGAGAGATCGTAGGATCTTCGCCAATTTCCGACGCCATCTTGAGTGCACCATCAATTCCTTTCAAATCGATAATCGCCACTTCAAAAGGTTGATCCTTGAAAGCATTATGACGCAGCATTTCGAGCCCCTCGTCAGCGCTAGCCGCGCAGGCGGTGCGGAAACCTGCAGCCTTCAAGTAGCTCTGCAAAATCTGACTGGCATTTTCCGAATCATCAACCACGAGAACTCTCAATCCGGCCAGATCAGGAGCCATCGCCCGAAGTGGCAGAGAATCTGTGACACTACCGGGAATGGCATGCTTGAGTCGCAGTGAAAACCAGAAGGTGGAGCCCTTATCGGGTATGCTGCGCATACCGATTTGCCCGTTCATCATCTCGACCAGTCGTTTGGAGATTGTCAGGCCAAGTCCGGTGCCGTCTGTCCTCACCTCGCCTCCGACCTGCACGAAAGGCTGGAATAGTCTCTTGGTGGCGTCCTCGGACATTCCTTTTCCTGTATCAGCAACCGAGAATCTGACCAGCATCGTTGACTCATCTACTGATTCCCTGGTGGCACGCACGATTATTTCGCCTTTATCGGTGAACTTCACCGCATTGCCGAGCAGGTTGAGAAGAATCTGCCGGCATCGCACCGGATCGCCGTTTACAACATTGAGCACAGGATCGACATATACCATCATCGATATGTTCTTCTTAGCGGCAACTGGCGCCATCAAGTCCGTCGTGCTCTCGATCAAGCTTACGAGCGAAAAATCAGAGTATTCCAACTGAACCTTTCCGGCTTCCAGCTTGGAATAATCGAGCACTTCATTGACCACTGTCAGGAGACAATCTGCTGAGGCGTCGATGATGTTGACCAACTCTTGCTGCTCGTGATCGAGTTGGGTGATTTTCAATAGCTCAATCGTTCCGATTACTGCAGAAATCGGGGTGCGAATCTCGTGGCTCATCCTGGCGACAAACTCTGACTTGTAGGCCGACGCCTGTAAAGCTTGATCGCGAGCCAATGTCAACGTTTGCGAGAGGAGATCGAGTTCACGATTGGCGTCAGCGAGATCGATGATTCGTTTTTCCAGATCGGAGTTGAGTTGATTGATTCTCGTCTCCTGTGCCTGACGTTCGATTGCGTAGCGAATAGCGCGCGCCAATTGGCTGGGATTGAGCTCGCCTTTCATCAGGTAGTCCTGAGCGCCGGCTTGGACTGCTTGGACAGCCATAGTCTCATCGTCGTCGCCGCTGAGAACAATAATGGGAATGGATGGATGTCTGGAGTGCACAGCTCTGAAGGTGTCCATCCCTTGCGAATCAGGGAGACCAAGATCAAGTACCACAGCACTTGCTGGCGACCGTTCCAACGATTCCAGTCCGTAGTCGAGCTCTGTTGCTACCTCGACATAGAAGGGACCGTCGTTACTGCGAGTTAGCAGCTTTTCAAACAGCCGAGCATCGACGGGGTTGTCTTCTATTAATAGTATCTTGAGTTGTTTGTCTGCCATTTCATCTACTCCCTCGGTGGAAGCTTGACGATGGAGAACCAAAAGTTCTCCATTCCTGATACGATTTTGATGAAGCCATCAAGCTCCACTGGCTTAGTTATGTAGCTGTTTGCGTGAGTGTTGTAAGTCTCGAGAATGTCTTTTTCTTCCTCTGACGAAGTAAGGATGATTACTGGAATATGTCTCAAGTTATTGTCCGACTTTATTTCCTTCAGCACCTCCCGTCCGTTTTTCTTCGGCAAGTTAAGGTCGAGCAAGATCAAGTCGGGTCGCACGGCTGATTCGTGCTTGCCGCGTTGTTTGAGAAACTCGATCGCCTCGGCACCATCTGTAACCACATGCAGATTGTTCATCAACTTGCAGTTTTTGAAAGCCATCCGAGTGAGCTTCACGTCTGCCGGATTATCCTCCACCAACAATATTTCCGCTGCCTCGGTCATCCTTCGCTCGCCTCCGTTTCGGCTGGTAACGTGAAGATGAAAGTGGTTCCTTTCCCCAATTCCGCGTCAACAGAAATGGTGCCACCATGGCGCTCTACGATTTTTTTGCAAATAGCCAGTCCCATGCCGGTACCTGGATACTCGCCCTGGCTGTGCAATCGTTGAAACATCTGAAAGATTCGATCCTTGTATTCCATATCGAGCCCAATACCATTATCGCTCACAGCGATTTCCCACAGACCATCTAACCGCTTTGAAGAGACCGAAATTTTTAGCGGGTCTTGAGAGTGAAACCTGACGGCATTGGAGAGCAGGTTTTGCATCAATTGCGTCAATTGAACGGGGTCACCAAGAACTGAGGGCATGTCCGAACAGATTATCAAGCCCTGAACTTCGTCCAGGCTAGCCTTGAGATTTATGAGCACCTTGTCCAGAATTTTGGTAAGTGAGCAAGGAACCATGGATCCCGCCCGTGTTTGAACCCGGGAATACAACAGGAGCCCATCGATCAGACTCTGCATACGTTTGGCAGCATCGACCATAATGGTAAGGTTCTCTCTAGAGTCGTCGCTAAGACCTTCATCCAGATCGACTTCCAGCAGTTTGCTGAAACTGACTATAGTCCGCAGTGGCTCCCTCAAGTCGTGCGCCGCGACATAAGCGAAATACTCCAGATCGCGATTCGAACGTATGAGCTCTGCAGAAGTTTTCGCGATTTGATGTTCGGCTTCTTTTTTCTCGCTGATGTCTTCGATGAAAGCGCAAAACATCAAGCCCTCATCCAGAGGGACTCGAAAGACACCTAGCGAGATGGGAAATTCCTCCCCAGTTTTCCTTTTCGCGAAAATTTCCACACGCCGGTTAAGTACCCGCTCTTCACCAGTGTTCAGGTAGCGTGCCAGGCCCAGCGCATGAGCCTCGTGGAATCGCTTCGGAATGATCGTCTCAGGCAAAGTCTTGCCTTGCGCTTCTGCCTGCGTCCAGCCGA
>CAYTDR010000258.1:0-9048 GCA_964436185.1 uncultured Candidatus Obscuribacterales bacterium
TGGCGGGGACATCGGCAACCATGATGGCACATCGTCCAAAGCGGTCGATCGCCTCTTTCAGCAGGAATCGTACTTCATAGTCTTTGAAGTAGCTGTTGCCTGGGGACATGCCGATTATGGCCAGGGGTTTCCGCATGATTCACTCACAAGGTTGGCGGTGGTCACAAGTCCTTATTCCCGAATCCTGAAGGATATATCTTCGCTGAGCCGAGCATGCGACTGAGTGTCACCGAAATGGAATAAGACTTGAGTCTCGCCGAGTCGGACGCACTGATCAGAAGACTGTTCGATGAAATGGATTCACCCGATGGACCGGTTCTGAGAGCCGGAATCGCTCCGTCTGGTGCTGGATTATTTGATTCTGGAAGCGCTCTCGAGAGAGTGGATTTATAATGGCTCTTCTATATGCTCTGAGGAAACCCAATGGCTAGGTCGGCTTTCCGGAATTCCCGAATTCCGCTGTGCATCACCATCATTCTGTCTGCAATCCTTCCATGGCAAAGCATGGCAGGCGAAGTTCCGTCACTGGTGATTAATTCAGGACATACGGGTGAGGTGAGCTCTCTGGCTTTCAGCCCCGACGGCAAAACACTGGTCAGCGGCGGCGGTGGGCCGGACATGATCGTTTGGGATCTGGCTACTGGTCTTCCTGTTCGCAAGTTGTCAGGTCACAGGCGATCAGTACGTCGTATAGCTTTCAGTCCTGACGGGCGGCTCTTGGCTAGTGCTAGTCGGGATAATACAGTGAATATGTGGAATGTTGCCGAGGGGACAGTATCATGCACGCTGTCCGGTCATTCAGAGGAACTGCGCTCACTGGCGTTTAGCCCTGATTCATCAACACTCATAACTGGTGCCGATGACGAAACTGCCCGGCTCTGGAAAGTTGCCTCCGGCCAGGAGATCGCCACTCTCGCGACGAAGACTGATGGAGCTGTCGCCTTCTGCCCAGATGGCAAGCTGGTGGCAGTTGGTTGCGAAGACGGTACATTACAAATTTGGCAAGCAGCCACAAGACAAAAACTTCGCGATTTGCCTGGCGACTCTAAGGAGCCGGTGAAGGAGATCTGTTTCACTAAGGATGGTAAGACGGTAATCGGCACAGGACCAGGCAATACCGTAAAGGTTTGGGACGTGGCTAGCGGCAAGCTTCTCCGTAGTCTAGGCGGTCATTTAACTGTAATCCGATCCATGGGAATCAGTCCGAACGGGAAAACTTTAGCCACCGCCAGTGGTGATTCAATCAAGATCTGGGACCTGGGCACAGGCAAAGAAATTCGGTCTATAACCGAAGTCGGCACAGTCGAATCAATTGCCTTCAATCCATCTGGCACAAGGATCGCTACGGCCACTAGTGATAAGACGATCGACCTCTTTGATGTCTCCAGTGGTAAAAAGATACAGACTGTTTCCACGGGGGCAGATCCAGTCGATTTTGTCGCTGTCGCTCCTGACGGAAAGAGACTGGCTAGTATGGCACCTCTTGGCCATGTCGCAATCTGGGATCTCCAACAAGGAAAGCTGCTCAATCAATTTCCAAAATATGAAACAAGGACCTCACGAGGAGAAGACTTGGGGAAGGTTCAGATGGCGGTCTTTAGCACCGATGGCTCGGTTCTGTTCACGGCTGATAGCAGAGACACAATAGGAGTGTGGTCCGTTCGCAGCGGGGAAATGCTGTCGAAGATGCCTATGGGAAGGGTCTTCGCACTCGCATCGAATCAAGACTTATTGGCATGCGCAGGTGATCGGAAGATCACACTCTGGCGGTTCCAAGACAAAACCAGCCAGGTGCTTAATGGACACTCGAGTGTTGTCAGGTCCCTTGCGTTCAGTCCGAACGGCGAACGGTTGGTCAGCGGAGGCGCGGACCAGACCGTAAGGTTGTGGAATCCGGCAACAGGAAAGGAGATTTCCACGTTCACCGGTCATGGTGGCAGTGTCGAGCACGTCGCTTTCGGCGCCAATAGTGATACTATCGTGAGCTGCGATGACAATACCATCAAAGTGTGGGATGCTGCATCAGGAAAAGAGTTGCACTCATTGGTAGGCGACGGCCAGTGGATTTATGCTTTTGCTGTTTCGCCAGACGGCAAAGAAGGCATCAGCGCTGGTAACGACAACCAAATAATAGTCTGGGATTTGACGACCGGCCAGCGAGTGCGAACAATTTCACAACTCGAGGACGCTGTCGTGTCTCTCGCATTCAGCCCCGATGGCAAGGTGCTATATTGCGGGCATAACGACGGAACGATAAAACTCTTGCGTACGAAAGATTTTGAAGAGCTCTGTACTTTCGTTTCCTTTCCCTCAGGCTCTGCCGTTGTAGATAAATTTGGCAGGTTCGATACAAATAACCTCGACAATATGCGAGCGATCAGTTGGTGCGTGCCTGGAACACCACCACGGGCAATGCCTCTGGAAGCTTTTATGCGGCAATACTACACACCCAGGCTGATGCTTCGGCTAATAACGGGTGACAAGCTTTCCCAACTTGCCGATATCGGCGATCTCAATCCACTCCAGCCCGTTGTCTCGATAAAGAGCGTCGAGCCCAAAAAGGAGCGTCCGGATCTTGTAGATGTCACGGTTTCCTACAAGGGCGTCTCCGCATCCGGTGCCAAAGCGAATAATCAAAGCGGTGTATATAATCTGCGCCTGTTCAGGGATGGACAGTTGGTAGCTTCGTTGCCGGATACGCGAGGTAGCGCCGTAGGCAATCAGGATTTGACAGGTGGTATCGCCGATAAGTGGTTTACTCACACTTTTACGATTGCGCTTACCAGGAGCCGTAATGCGAAAGATTTCGATCATGTCATGTTTACAGCTTACGCCTTCAACGCTGACAAGATAAAGAGTGTTACATCTGCCTACGATTATTCGAACATCATGAGAACATTCAGTAACACCCATGCAAAAGGCACCGCCTATGTCATCGCATTTGGTGTCAACGCCTATGAAAATCCTAGTTGGAACCTTCAGTATGCAGCGGCAGACGCCAGGTGTTATGAGTCTCTTCGACCAGCGCTAATGGCGAGCGGACAATATAATCGAGTTGTTTTCGTTCCATTGGTATCGGATGCGTCGACTGAGAAGGATGAGCTGCCCGCGACGAAGTCCTCCTTGCGCTCAGTGCTCGATGCGTTGTCCGGCAATGTCGGCAGCGATGCTGTCGGTACTCGATTGAAGAGTTTGGGTGTTGAAAAGGCTGGCCCTGACGATATGGTCATCCTCTCTTTTTCCTGTCATGGCGACGAAGACAAAGCAAGTGGTGAGTACTTCTTGTTTCCATCCGACATTGGAGCGAGGACGGCAATGCGCCTTACACCGGAGCTCAAGTCGCATGCCATCAGCAGCTCTGAGCTGACGGATTGGTTGCAATACGTGGACGCGGGCGATATGACGATGATTATTGATGCCTGCCACTCAGCCGCATCGACTGGCAAGGAATACAGCGGTGGACCGATGGACAGCCCGGGGCTCGGGCAGCTCGCCTATTACAAGCAGATGCGCATTCTCGCTGCCTGTCAGGCTGAAGGTTTTGCTCTGGAGAGAGCCGATCTCGGTCACGGACTGCTTACCTATGCGCTCCTGATCGAAGGGCTGGGACAGCATCGGGCCAATGCGGAGTCGGACGAAAGAAAGATCACACTCGAGAAATTGTTGGGCTATGCGGTCGACGAAGTGCAGCGACTTGATGCCGGACAGAAGACTCGAACTATCAGCGCAAGTACAGCGGGCAAGACTCTGACGATAGAGGATGACGATGCAGATGAGCCTTCCTCTCGAGTTTCATTACTGCAGAAACCAACTCTGATTGATTTCTCCAAAAGGGGAAGTGATCTTGTGCTCTTCGAGAAAGAACGGTCGCCAAGCTTGGTGGATCTGTTGGAGGTGGTGACTGGGCAAATTGATCGATTTGAAAAGATTGAGACACTCTTGCGCAAAGTCGCAGAAGCTGGAGCTGACGAAAAGAAGGATCTGGAAAATCAACTAAAGGAGCTTCTCGAAAAACCGGAATATGGACAACTCAAGGTGGGGCAACGACGCAAGGACCTCATTACACGAGCCTTTCTATACAACCTCAAGGGAGATTGGCGGTCGGCGCTTAAAGATGTAGATAGAGTCCTTGCATCAGTGAAAGCGCATAGCGACGAAACTGAGCAGTTGGTTGTTTTTCAACTGCAAGGCTTTGCCTACTATCAGGCAAAACAAATGTCGAAAGCGAAAGAATGCTATCAGGAATGTTTGAAGCATGAGACAAAGAACGAATCGGCTAGTATCTGGGTTGCATTGGCAGCCATAGCTCTCGAAGAGCATGACTATGCATCTTTCGACAAAGCCGTGAGTGAGGCGATCAGCCTGGATCCCACAATCGGTGAGTCGTACGTTTTGAAATCCGCAGCGTGTCTTCAGCAGAACGACGCTGCCGGGGCGGCGAAGGCTATATCTGATGGTCTCAGTATACTGCCACAGAGTCCGATTCTTATGTTCGCTCGCGCGAACATGAAAGAGCAGCAGATGGATTTAAAGGGCGCGCTGAGCGATCTGTCTGAGACAATGTCATTGCATCCAAATTTTGCCATCGCATACTCTCTTGATGCGCAAATCCAAACTCGCCTCAAGAACTGGAGCGCCGTTAAAAAGGATATGGATGCATTGTCGAACATCGAGACACCTGTACCGAAGAAGCTCGACTTCGTTGGATTGCTGAATTACCAAATGCAACGCAAAGCCACGTCCTCGAGGTCGGGTATGTAGGTGCGACCGACGAAGGCGGTTCAGGTAGGTGTTTGTTGAGATCGAACAGGTCGGAAATTAGCGAAATTGACGCGCAAGCATTGCCGGCGAATAGCGTTTTGTAGCTCCTGAAATGATGAGAAGCCTGGTCCCACCTTTTAATTCGCAGTATAAGTATCTTTTGTTCAGTTTGAAAATGAATCGCGGTTCTCCACCAGCCTGCATTCCTTCTGACTTATGCAAGGCGCTCAACTGCGAATAGTAGTTGTCGAACAATCGACCAGCGAAATTTGCATCCTTGTATTCGACATAGAGAGCCTTCAATCGTTCGCGAGTAGGCTGGAACAGTTGGAAATCAGCAACGGCGCCACCGTTCGACTTCTCAATAGCAAGAAGCGATACGAAAGGTATTGCCAGATACTTCTTGGTCAATACCGGACCCATCACGATCTTTTCACTGCCCTTCACTCTGTCGATTACGGGCAGCCTTGCTAGTACTGCCGGCAGTGCCGCATGACTGCCATACAGATTCGAAATTTGCTCGGCCAGACTTCCGGACACTTCTTTGCTTTCATCATCATCTTCCGACGTTCCGATCACACGAAAGAAATGACGACCCTGCCAGAATGAGAGAGTCTGAATATCCTCGGACGAGCCATCACCACGCACATTAACAGTCGTGGAGCCCTTGCGTAAGAAATGATATCCGCCGTTGGCGCCCAAGTTCGAATCGAACTCGAAAGCTTGCACGACTATGTATCTGTGACCACGCTTATAGACTCTCTGCACGATAAACCGGCAAAGAAGCTCGGATAGCACAGAAATCTCATCGAACGAAATAGGATAAACATGATTCATCAGCTCTGGGGCGGAGAAAGCCGAGGATGGAAACGTTGCTCCCGCTCCGGGCGTTATCACAGTGCCCTTTTCCGATAGCTCCAGCAGTCTTGCGCTGGACGGGACGAATACTGCGGTTCCGACAGGATCCCAGCCTACATTCCCAACAGAGTTGATAAGTCGACGTAGATTGGCTAGCGCTTGCCCGTCTGGTAACACCAATTGTGCCGGTGGATTAGCGGGCGATGATAAGCCGATCATAGCGGTTTCGCGCGGAGGGGCGGTCATCGGAGGCGTTGTGCGTCTCACTCCTGCGCCTGGCATGCCGGCAGCCTTTGCATTGTCCGGCTCTGACTGTTCCTGGTTGCCTGGAATGTAAGCCCTGCTGGTCTCGCTGAATGTCGGCGTGACTCCGGCGTTGTCAAAAGCCCAAGTTGCATTGACAGTAGAAACTACCAGATACAGTGTACAAACGAGTACGCGAATTCGATGCATTGTGAGGGAGAAACCCAACAGTTTTCAGCAAGTTCTGCCTAAACAGCCAGTCTATCAGACGCCCCTTGTCTACATTGAGTTTGTGAGCGTTTTCCATCCTATGTGGCAAGGATTTAATCGGAATGGCTGCCAGTGTATGGCTGGCAGATGTGCTGGCATCAATTATCAGGCCGCTTGTGATGCAATTTCTCTCCTTTCTCCTTGAGGTTCCATTTGATTCCGCTAATAATTATTGGAGAACAAGCTTGTACTCAAGGAAGCAATGCTTAGCGACAAACTCGTAGCCTCTCCCCTCGTTTGGATAATCGGCGCGCTCGTGGCGATTATGTGTCTGTTACCTTCGGCCGTGGCTATTGTCCTTGGCAAGGATCCGATCGCCATGCTGACGAACTGCACCATTGCGATTGCTTCTGCTCTTTTCTACTCAAAGGAAATGATTGTCACCACCTGGATAATGGGTGCAGTCATGATGCTATTTTTGAAGAAATGGAGATTGGCTTTGATGCTGGCTATTGTTCCAGCGGCTTGCGTGTATGGTTCCCTCGTTTTGGGAAGCTTTGTCCTGCATGCAAGGAAGATTCAGAATGTGACGGCGCCAATGTATGGATTAATCTCATCGATCTACATTGGTGACACCGCTTCGATGCTAATCCTCTCTTATCTGCTGCCAGGAATTATTGCCTTTAAACGTGGTCGGAAGAATCGCCGGAAGATAATCCTGAGCAATATTTTTCTTGCCTGGATTCCCGGTGCGTGGCCGCTATTGTTATTTTTGTCGAGCAAAGACTGAATTGAACCATGTCAGGAGCTTGGTGCTGGAGCATCCCTTGGTAGATGGGCATGGAGTGCCTGAAATGCAGTCAGGAAAAAATGATCGAGGAAGGTGCGGGCTTGGGGAGCGAACCTTCCTCAATCGATGCTGACCGAGACACTTCTAGGATTGGTCAGCAATTTTTCTTTCCTTCTTTATCTACTCTGGTAAATCCTCCTTCTGACTTTGGTGCTTGAGCAAATTCTTGAGGGAGCTCTCACGATCGGTGGAGAGGCTCAATTATGCACAACCTTCTGTGTATTCGAGTTCAGAGTGTCTTGGGTCTTCAGAGCGGCTCGATACATAGGTCGCTTTCGCTTCTTTCTGAATTCATAGAAATGGTTTCAATGAAGAAACTCAATCTTGCATACCTTATTTGTATTCGATGTTCAGAGTTTCCTTGGATTTCTTTAGTGCGGCGCCAAACATGATGGAATCCAGGTTGCTTTCTCTTCTGTCAACCACCGGTGGTGCAAAGCCGGCGGCCGATGTGCCTTCTATGCTGCCGCGGGTGCGGTAAAATCGAGCTCCACTTGGGACGATCGCCTTTGCCTTTCCTGCCCCGGCTAGAGCGCTAGCTCCTTTCTTCCATTCGTCTTTGGCTCCGGAACTTACTTCATATGAGCGACCACCCGATCGAAGTAAAGTTTTTTCACTGCCATCAGAATTGGTGACAACCTGTCGATACGCAAGTGTCTCGAACCTTCCATCCGTCAGCTTGGCGACTTGTTTAAAGAAGCCCGCACCGTCCTTTTCTGAAAATTGCTCCAGACCTTCGCAGCCTATTGTGTTGATTTGAATGCCGTTTGCAATCGCTCTATGGCAGGTACCTTCCCACGTGGAAAGAGGGATGGAGCTATGTGGTCCGGCATCGCCTATAAGGAACAACAGCTTTGCTGTCTTCTTTGACTCGTCCCATTTAAGCTTCTCTACGGCGGTTCGAATGGCGGTATCGACTGCTTCTGGTGCGTCGCCTCCGCCTTGGGCTTGCAGCGCCGAGATGTCTTTGACAAACTTGTCGATATCATCGGTGAAGTCATACACTTTGGTAACGTAATCATCCGTGGTATCGCGAAATGCCACCAAACCCACTCGAACTATCGGTGCCGGTTTTCCAGCACATAACTTAGCAACCAGATCTCTCACCTTGTCTTTTACTAGATCGATCTCTCCTTGCATCGATCCGGTGGTGTCAATGCAAAACGCCAGATCCATTTTGGGTCGAGTCTGCTTCTTTGACGATTCTTCAGCGGCTTCGCTCTTCTCAACCGGTTTTTTGCTTTCTAGTGCCGCCAGCTTGAGTCCACTGGTGCCTGCAAATATCACTGACGATAGCAAAACCACTTTGAGAACTCTGTTATTCATCGCTATCTACCTTCTGTCTGTTGCCTGTTGCTTGTGTTACTAGTTTCGACTGCTGTTTAGAGGTGCGGAGTTTGTTTCGAGTGCATAGTCCCAGACTAGTCAAATTCCATGGCAAATTCGCGACCTCTAAGCCTGAAGAAATACCGGTAAAAACCCTAGACTTCGACAGGGAACCTTACCGCGTCCCTGCCCGTTGGCGGACTCTTGCCGCTTTGACAGCAGCAAGTCCGAGCGAATCAATGCATGCTGCGTTGGACAAAATCAGAGCAACATAAGTGCCGTTGTGCATGATGTTTAAGCTTCTCTGAACTATTATCAGCACGCAGGAAACATTTGCATCGGCGGCGGCGTCAATCTCAGAAGTTCTCGATTTGCCGGGCATTTATGGGTGTGCGGAGCGGTCAAACTCGACTACGAAAGACGAGGCGATAGTTATTAGCTCGGGAGAGTCTCTTAATATCGGTCCTCAAAGTAAGAACACAACTCACTCAATTACTGAACAAGTCTGGGGAGCGCAACTGTGACTCAATGGCACGCAAAATTGCAATCTTCAGGACAAGGCTTTGACAACTATAAACTTTTGTCCATCTCCCAACTTTTGGGGCTTTTATATGTTATCAAGGAGGTTGTGGGCCGTCATCAGTTCTGAGATGTTCGGCTACCTGTAATTCCAACCTGTTGAGGGTTGGCTGCTCTCGGGCGATCGAAGGTAGCAGATCAAGTGGAACAGTGACTTTGGGACTTCATACAAAATTCTGCTGGAGTATTACGCTGTTGGCTACGAGAACAGGTCGTATTTT
>CAYTDR010000259.1:0-9040 GCA_964436185.1 uncultured Candidatus Obscuribacterales bacterium
GTCCGGTTTAGCTGCTCTTCGCGGACGTTTCGCTTGAAGGCTAGATCGAGTTGCTTGCTGATCTGTCTGTAATTTTCTTCGTGTTGACCGACAAGTTGCCAGAATCTGTTGTTATGACTTGGCTCCAATACGTGGGCCAGTTCATGGATTACCAGATATCTTCTGCCTCGTTCAGGCACATTTTCGATGGCATATCGAGAGAAAGTGATTATTCTCGATTTGAGATTGATCTGGGCGAGCCGTGAGTATTTGGCAGAGCCGATGCGAATTCCGCCGAACGTTACGTTGAAAGTCGCTTGATTGATCCGCCGGACATAGCCGTCCATAAATGCTTGATACATCTCGAACGTGGCTCTGTCAGTCGATAAGTGTCGCCTGGTAGTTCTAACTGATTGCGGGTCGGTTTGGATTGAATTGTCGGCCATATGATTTAAAGTGCACCAGAGTAACAAAACTACTTACATCCACCGTGTTGATTCTATATAGATTTTGTATCCTTGAGCAATTATTTGAGAGTTATCTAACTCCCGAGGATTCCAAGTGAACGTGTCTTTTGCCAATCTTACTTTAATCACTGGTGGTGCTCGATCGGGAAAGTCCGCGCTGGCAGAACGGTTAGCGCTGGAGTGTATGAGCGATAAAGTTCTGTACGTGGCTACGATGCCAAGAGTGGAAGGAGATGACGAACTCGATCACAGAATTGGACGGCACCGTATGCGGAGACCATTCTCATGGAGCACCTTAGAGGCGGAAAGCTGCTTGCCTGAGCGGATTCGCGAGGTTGATGAGTCTTTCGATGTATGCATTGTTGACTGCTTGTCACTTTACATCTCGAACATGTTATTTGAGTTCTTAGACGCGCAAGAGATAGATGGTGAAAGGCAAGATCGATTGTCTTCGCACAGTTCTCAGCGCTCGCAAACGTTCTCTCACACAGAGCTGGACGCACTTGAAGACCGGATGAATACAGCGTTGGAATCGCTCTTATCTTTTATACGAGAGCAGGAATCGCGACAGTTCATTTTTGTGACTAACGAAGTTGGATGGTCGGTGGTACCAGAAAATGGTCTGGCGCGAATTTATCGAGACTTACTTGGCTTTGCCAACCAGAAAATGGCTGGGTCTGCGGCCAATGTATTCTTGTGCTGTTCTGGTTTGGAGCTCGCCTTGAAGAAAGGATCCATCCCGCGCGACGTAATCTCTCTTATGTAGGCGAATAGAGATGCACTAGTATGTGTTTCATCGAGCTCGATAACCAGCCATTAAATGACGTCATCCGCTTCGCTATCGAACGATCAGTCGCAGGACTGAAGTCGGAGCAAAGTGAAGGCGTTGTACGACTGTCGGGACTTGCTTAGGAACTATGAACTCAGTCTTTAGCCTGGGTTAGCACTTGCTGTTGGGCTGCCGGTCGAAGTCTTCTGGACTTTCTTCTGTTCAGCTTCTTCCTCTTCAAGGACCTGCGTGACTATCTTCTGTAGCTTCGGCTCCATCAACTCTTGAGTATTCTCGAGCGATTCGCGAGCTACAAGCGGCATCATTTTTCTTGCCTTTTCGCCCGTCGGGGTCTTGTAGAAGGTGACTATGTCCTGCAGTTCCTTTGTCGAAAAATGCTTCGAATAGACTCGTGTAGCGATGTCATTGATAATCGATCCGAGACTGATCTCTTTGTCGAACAACTCTGTGTATCGTTTGCTCATCACTCTCGACCTTTCTGCAATCAAGTCGACAAGCTCGTCTTTGGAGGCTTTGGCATTTTTCGGATCGGCTTTGATTGATTGACTTGCTGCGGTGGCGAAGGCATGCAACGCGCTTCTCCAGCATGCTCTCTTGATCAGTTCGATGCGAGAGTCGAGGTCAGTCAAGTGAAGAAGGTCGTTTATTACTTTCTTCTTTTCAGCATCTGGTATCTCGTCATGCTCCGCTGGTGGCATAAGGTCACAAGATTTGCTGTCATCCTTGAGCGAGGCGTCGCTCTTGGTACCAGGTTCAACTGTGGATGCTTCCGGATTGGCGTAACTTGGAACGTTGAGCGTTGTGGCGGCGAGAGCTGCAACTAAGACAATCAGTTTTTCGGTTTTCATCTAAACTCCTCAAATATTTCGCTTAATGACTTTGGGTTTTGCTACTTTGCCACCCGAACTCTTCGGTTTGCTCGAGCTAGTACCCGCACTGTTGCCACCGACTGCTTTCTCAGGAGCCTTCGCTGTAGCGCCAGGACCGCCCCACAAAGGTGATCGCAGCACTCTCTCCAGCGTGGCGTTCTTGATGTTCATTCCGGCCAGTCCAGTCTCGGAAACAATTTTACTCTCCATAGCTTTGCGATCTGTCAGTGATGAATCAATGTACATAATTCGGAACTTGGCCCAGCTGATCGGAAAGTTGTTCATCGCCGCCTTGTCTTCCGGTCTCGGAGCGTCTTCGAATTTCTGCTTGATGACTTTGATAAAGACCTGGCGGTTGTCGTCGGCATCTACCGTTCGTCCTGGAAAGTTTTTCTCATAGAGAAAGCAAGCCATATCCGCATAGGCATTGATTGCTTCTTCGGTCAGCGGCGGCTCGCCACTCAATGCCACTCTCTGCGGACCCAGGGCTTCCATCAGCATTTCCTTTTCTTCGCTAGGAATCGTGCTGGATTGGGCGCGACGACGCAACAGGGAGCGGAACAGCAGGCGATAGTTGGCCATCTGCTCTTCATTGGCAGCGGCTTTGTCTACGCCTGCCCAGAAAAGACTTATGGACTCCAGCGTCTTGCCATCTTTTCCGGCAAGCAAACCGTTTAAGGTTTCAATAAAACGACGCTTTTGATCCGCTAGAAGGGAAGCGTGAAAGTTGGGAGCTTTGGGTAATTGCGACATCTCTTCAACCGGCGCTATCAGCCCGAGTAGATTCAACCATTTGCCGACCACTCCGGCTGGTATAGGCACCGTATCTGAGGTCGCAGAAGAGTCGGGTTCTGGTGCCGTCTTTGCAGGTTCTGGCGCCACATCATCCGAACTGTCTTCTGTCTGGGTGTCTTCGGATGTCTCCTGTTTGGCAGGCGTTTTCTTTGGAGAGGTCTTTGCCGGCAACTTGAGCGAGCGTGGTTGTGCTTCCAACTCCAGCGGCTCATGGCGGGTCGGGGGCAACACCGACGATCTCTCAGGAATGCCGGTTGACTCGGCATCAGGTGCTGGTGTCTCTTTTGCTGGTGGCTGGTTATCGTAGCCCCAATCAGCAGCCAGGCAAGGTCGAACACCAGTTATCTGGCAGAGCAAAATTGTCGCCAGGAGAGTCAATCCATCACTCTTACCGGCATTTTTATTGTTCTTCACTTCGATATATCTCGCAGCATCCCTTCATAACTTATCTTAAATAGTAACAGCCTGCCTGTGCCGGCGTCATTTGTTGATTGCACGGACGTTTCGATCGTCCGGTCCTGATTAAGTAGAATTCAAGTCGAGACAGAAGCTTGGATAAATGAGTCTGGGAATAAGTCTCCGAAACGGTGCGAAAATGCTATGAAGTTCTTGAATGTGCCGGTTATCTCAACTGAATTGAAAGTGGGAAAGGACGCCGTGCATCGTTTTCGGGAAATCCGGCCAACATGATGTTTATGTAAGACGAGGAATTCCCGAGGGCGACAAATTGACGTTGTTTACACGATATGACAATGGTTTATTCTTATGGTAACATCAGGCGAAGAGGCTCATGATATCAGTTCTTTGAGTCATCGAAACACCATCAGTCTGACGATTGATCGAAACTGGATGTAACTGGAGAATCCAGACCTGGAGGCAATTTCAAATGGCGAAGCTGAATCTTAGAATTTTTCCCGATCCGGTCCTGAAACAGAAGAGCCGCAAGGTGACGATGTTTGATGCATCCATTCGAAAGCTTGCACAGAACATGCTTGATACCATGTACGATAACGATGGAGTGGGCTTAGCCGCTCCCCAGGTGGGCGTCTCTAAACAGATGATGGTCATCGATGTAAACGCCGGCGACGATGAAGAGCCAAGACGACCGATTGTTTTCATCAATCCTGAGATTATCGAGGCGGAAGGCGAGATGGTCGGACAGGAGGGCTGCCTGAGCTTTCCTGGAGTATTTTTCGAAGTAAAGCGAGCCAGACGAATTGTGGTGCGATACAACAATCTCGCAGGAAAACAGCTCAAGCTGGAAGCCGCGGACAACCTGCTGTGCAGAGCAATACAGCATGAGATGGATCATCTTAATGGCGAGCTGTTCATTGAGAAGGCTTCTTCCGTTTTGCAAAGAGATCTTGAAATGACTAAGAATGGTTTCATGGAAGGCGATGTCGACGAGCTCGAGCGAAAAATTGTGGAATCGGGCGGTACAATTAAGACTCGAAAGAAAGAGACAGTGACCTCTTAGTAGGCATTAACAATAAATGTTCTATAGCTTCAAAGAAAACCTGGGTGCGAGCAAGCATGTCTACCGTCGGGTATGCAGGCGAGTACTGGCGTGGCCGGCAACGAAATATTTCGACCGTTTGAAAGATCGTCATAGTCTGTCTCTGGTACTGGATGATGACAATCGACCATTTTGCTGCAAGTTTTGTGGTTATGTCCATGTTCGCATTCATTTCCGGGGCGGTTGGGAAATGGAGGTTTGCAGCGCGGCCAATCTAGAAAGACTCCTTGCGAATAAGGAGAAGCTTGATTCATGGGCTGCGACGCTGCCGGGCAAGGTGACGGCTGATACTGTATAAAACGCTTTTGCGACGGGCTATACTGTCAATGATGAAAGACGAATCAACGAATTCCGAAAACGTAAACAAGACATCCACTGCTACTAGCGGTGACCGTGTAGGAGAGATCAAAATAGTCTCCTTCGGGTATAAGAACGGTGCTCCGCCTCTGGCGCATCTGCTAGTCGATGTAAGATTCTTGAAAAATCCGTACTGGGTCGAAGAGCTTCGTCCGATGACCGGCAAAGACGCTGATGTCCAGCGCTATGTGCTTGATCAGCCCGCCGCGATCGATTTGCTCGAACGTTTGGTCGAGTTGATTGCCAGTCTCGCTCCAGCTATGCTGGATGAAAAGACCAATCGATTTAAGGTAGCGCTGGGGTGCACTGGAGGACAACATAGATCTGCTGCACTGGTGGAAGAGCTGGCCAGGAGAATTGCGCACAAGATGCGAGGCTCTAAGGTCCTCAAATTTCATCGAGAGTTGGATAGTGCGGCAGAAGAGATTATTGTGTCTTACCAAGCGGCCGAAGCCGGCAGGTAGCTCGAACATATGAAACGTTCACTTGATTACCAACTGAAGAGGTTGATGCTTCCCGGGTTGAAGCGCTGGATCCTCATCATCTTGGTCGGAATCTCAGTCATTGTCATCGGTGTGTTATTGATGCTCGGGTTTCACCCGATCACCGTAACAGGCATGTTCATTCGTGAGGTGCTAGAGCACTTTGCCGATGTGCTTCCCTATTCGATAAGCGGAATCATTCTTATAAGCCTGGGCGTTTTAGTCATATGTCTGGCGATGCTCAGAGTGACGCAGTCGGTCCTGGGTGCTTATCTTCCTGAGGAGAGAGAGTCCATTCCGGACGTGCTCTACAGGCGGCGTCACCTCGACAGTGGCGCTCGTGTAGTCGTCGTGGGTGGTGGCACCGGATTGTCCACTCTGCTCATGGGTCTGAAAACTTTTACTAATAACATTACTGCGATAGTCACCGTCGGTGATGATGGTGGCAGCTCCGGCAGATTACGCGATGAGCTCGGAGTCCTTCCTCCAGGCGATATTCGCAACTGTATAACCGCCCTTGCCGACGAGGACCGTCTGGTGACGGAACTGTTCCACTATCGGTTCGATGCAGGCGAAGGTCTTGAAGGTCATAGCTTCGGCAACCTGTTCCTGACCGCTCTTTGCTCGATGACTAACGGTGACATTGTCGAAGCCGTTCGAGTGGCGGGTAAAGTGCTCAACAGTTGCGGGCAGGTGCTGCCTTCTACACTGACCAACTTGGAACTGGTGGCTCACCTGGAAGACGGCAGAGTCATCCATGGGGAGTCGAACATTCCCGTGGCTAATGGACGAATCAAGCGGCTCTCTTGCGAACCCGATGAACTTATCGCTACGCCCGAGGCGGTCGAAGCGATACTAAATGCGGAGCTCATAGTTCTTGGACCTGGAAGCCTCTTCACGTCGATCGTTCCCAATTTACTCATTCCAGGGATTCGCGACGCCATTAAGCGCTCGAATGCAAAACGAATCTATGTTTGCAATGTTGTCACCCAACTAGGCGAGACGACCAATTTAACGGCCACCGATCACGTAGAAGCAATTCTTTCCCACTCCGATGTTCCGCTCAATCAGGCCTATCAACTCCTCGATGCTGTGCTGGTTAACGATCAAAAACCGCTTTTAGGTGATACCTCTCCAGCCAAGCCCGTCGTGTTCGATCCCGAGCGTCTGGTGGCTCTTAACATACCTTGTATCAGGCTTCCTCTGGTGAGCGAGAAAAGCCCCGGACACCACGATTCGACCAAACTGGCTAAGTCGATTATGTTGTGGTATCTGAAGGCGAAGCGAAAAAAGTCTGAGCGAGGCGCGCTTCCCGTCGAAGAAAAGAACGAGAAAGTCCTTCAACGTCTGGCTTCATTCTTCTTCTAAATTTCGCACTGCTAGCCGGACGAACATGATGGTGAAGCAAGGAATCGCGCCTTCTTGTCAAGAGGTGAATTTGGATATAATGCCTTGATAATTTCATCTCCAGCGGATTCTTGTCCGCGCGCATAATTAGGATTGGCTATGACTACTACGATTGACCAAGAAACTAAGGAACGGATTGGACCGGCCCTGGGAAAAGTGGCCAGTGGCGTATACATCGTGACTACTGAGGATGATACCGGTCGTGATGGTATGCTGGCAACCTGGATCAATCAGCTATCTTTTTCACCGCCACTGGTTTCGGCGGCGATTCATATTGATAGACCTATTACTGCTAGATTCCATGCCGGAAGGAAGTTCGTTATCAACGTTCTGTCCCAGAACAACTCTGACATCTTCAAGAATTTTGCCAAACCGTTTAAAGAAGGAATGGATCGTTTTGAGGGTCTTGAGCTGCTGGAAGATTTCGAGGGTGGTCCTGCCTTCAAGGACTGCATCTCGTGCCTGGCATGCGAGGTAATCGAGATTATCGAGCCAGGCGATCACCGACTGGTCATTGGCCGCATCCTTGACGCGAGGATTCTGGATACGGAACAGAAGCCGATGATACACATTCGAAGAAACGGCTTCGACTATTAAAGCTTAGCACCATCTACGGTGCTGCCATTTTTGAAAGCAGCCAGATAAGTGCTCCGACGAGAAATGCAGATCCGAGCGCCCAGAACATTTCGTTGGCATCTACCAGTTGTAATTTTCTCAACTTGTAAGTCATGGCGCCGAAAAATAGAGATACTGTGATATTTGCCGCTACAAAGGTGACGCAATATCCGGACAGTAGCCCCACTCTGAGGAGCGTGCCGAACGTCATGCTGGAAAATGTCAGCGCGCAGGCGAGAGCCGCAAGACCACATATGAGCAGAGAGAATAGTGAGTTGCTCACTAGTCTTGCTCTCAGTATCGAATCCGGTGCCGCCATTTGAAGGACAAACATTGCGCATTGCTGAGCCAGTAAGAGTCCGGCTCCCACTCGCCAGCCAGATTCCTCTAAGAAGAGTTTTGCAGTGTCGTTGTCTACCGAATAAGACACCTCAGTTGGAGGCGGAATTGATAGTGCCAGGGGGATGACGAACACAAAGCACAAGAGCGAAATACCGAAGATCCACAACAGCCTGGCGGCGATGTCCCCTTTCGATTCGTGATAGATGAACAGTTCGTTCGTTTCATTCATGCTGATAACTCGCGTGTCCTGCCGGATTGTTCGTTCTTAATCGCTTCAGATCAGCCTTGCCGGCAAAACTGACTTGCGGACAGTTTACTGAATGCCGCCGCCAGCGCAAATATTCCATCAGGATGATAGTCCCGTCGGATGCGCTCTATGTCTGGGATATGCGTGCGGCATATGGTGTTAGAAGGGTTGGTCATATGGGAATGTACTCCTCTAACCTTCTGTTTAGCGGCTTTCGCTTTCGAAGGATGGGATTGTTACATTATCAAATTTTCCATAATTTGCGCTAGACTTGTTTGAGGGGTTGTCCCTCAAACGGAATCTGAAGGAATCAAGCTAACTGTGACTGATGAGAATGAATCTGGAAATGGTCGTAGAAAGCCGATAAGAGCTCTGGTCATGCCGGGTGGCGGCGGGCGCGGCGCATATCAGGTCGGTGTGGCAAAGGCGCTGTTTCAGCGCGGACTGACATTCGACTTCGCCTTTGGTACCAGTATTGGAGGAATCAATGCCACTTTTTTGGCGCAAGGAGCTCTCTCCAAGCTCGAGGACATCTGGTGCACTATCAGGGAGCGCGATGTGTTCTCCTTGCCTTCTCCTCACCAGATCGGCCGTCTTGTACTCGGGCATAAACTCGGATTGCTGGACACCAAACCTCTAGAGGACGTCTTGCGACGAGAGGTCGATCTGCAGAAGCTAAAAGCGTCGAAAATGAAGATCGGTTGGTGCACGACTGACCTGTGCAGCCTGGAGACCAGGTTTATCACGATCGATGACATCGTCTCGACCAACGAGCTCATAGATGTTTTGATGGCAACTTCCGCGATTCCAATGGCTTTTCCCCCCAGGCAGATTCATGGGAAGGGGCTCTGGGTCGATGGTGGGTTAGTGCGAAACACTCCGGTAGAGACGGCCATTAAGATGGGCGCCGATGAAGTGTATATGGTCCTTCTCCATCCGGAGAAGATTAATGTATGCCCGGTCAATATGTTCGAGGTGCTGGTTCGCTGTCTTGATATCGTGCTCGATGCATCCGCACGCAAAGAGATTGAGACCGCGGAGCTCTACAACCGCCTTCTGGCTGCCGGTTCTATAGAGTCTCTTGGACGAAAAAATGTTCTCATCCGGATCTTCCAACCGCGAAAGCCAGTCAATACGACGCTTCTCGAGATACAACCGGATCGGTCGCGCAGCT
>CAYTDR010000260.1:0-9032 GCA_964436185.1 uncultured Candidatus Obscuribacterales bacterium
ATCCATTCAAAGCCAGTCTATCCATCACCTGACTGCAAAGATAGATAAGGGCGTTAAGGTACTAACACAGCGATCGAACTCTGCTTGCTTGCGAAAATCCAGCTCGTGTAAGCCAGTCTTAACACCTTGCAGTCGTAGGACTGACCGGATCTTTGCCGATCACTCTGTAAGCATGACAGGCCGCAGCCAGGTAAACGGTCTTCTGATTCATTCCAAACTCACGGAGGCAGGCCTCGGTAAACTTGATCGCATGCTCATCTTGAGTGCCAACGGCTCGATCGATCAACTCTTCTTGATCGAACTGTGTCTCCTCACAGCTTGCTTGCATGCCGCTTTGTCCATGTGTTGCGTAGAGTCCCATGCACGTTTGCCAGGCATAGCTCAGAACCGTTTCTACGTCGTCTGCCTTGATGTAGGGAAGTAGCATTCGCAGCATGCTCGGCGAAGTGACACTATGGATGAAGGTAATAACATGCGTTATATTCTCTCCGTTCGCCAGATAGCATGCAGCCGTCGTCTCGGTCAGCATTGATAGGAATTTCGATGGATCACCATGAACATCAATTCGATTCACTGTCTCCGAGAATTCCGGAACCAACTTCAGATCCTCCATGGACTCTTGAATCAAATGATATTTTCTTAGCTCTTCTTTCGGTACCACCGGGACCCGTTCGATTGCTTGAGCCGGCCTCAGGTCACCAATAGGATGGTCTCTCCTCCCAGGCAGACGCCCGAAAAGGGCTGCCCAATAGCCCAGACCTTCGGCTAGCTCATTCAGGCGCATGACAGTTTCGCCTGCGGTGAGAGAACGCACTGCATGGCCGGTTCGAATGATTCCATGAGTACCTCCTGCCATCATACCTGGTGCCAACCTTGGGGCCCATAGCTCAATTACATTTTTCCATGGGTTCTCTCTCAGCTCTTTGCGAAAGAAAACAATCCAGTCGCCAATGCGGTCGCGCATTCCCAGGGCAGCTTGCCAATCATGTTCCGGTATCTCTTGTTTCGGCTGCGGATGTGGATGTAGACGCTTCTTGTATCGCTCTGTCCATGCAATCACCTTTTCGCCGCGTCCGAGCTTGATCATTGCCTCGGCGGCCATCGGACCATGATTGGAATATCCCTGACCGAATTCCGGTCCCGTACCTGCCAGTATCTCAAGAACGTCGTCTATGACAGCTTCCATCTCCACCTCAGTTGCTGAGCGAATTCAAATCTGAATCCTATCACCTCGCAGCTATCTGCCTCAAGCGTCACCAGGCACTTGCTCCCTGGAACTGCATGCCGAGACGCTCTGGATTTTACTGGGTCATGAATCACCTTGCTGAGTTCCCTTGCTATCTTTCTGCGCGGCAGGGAGAGATTCTGGAGTTCTCGAATCAGTCCTGTTTTTTGAAACGACGACCATCAAGACGTTCCCCCTTTTCGGTTGAAGATGGAAACCCGGAACGTAGTTTTTTCGAGATCCTTGTGCTAGATGCCGGAGACGTCGTTTCCTTTGAACGGTCTTCCTTAGAACGGCGGCTCGACGGTGTAGATTGAAGCGAGTAGTTTAGAGCAAATGCCACAGTAGTGCGATCTCGACAATGAAGATAGCCACCAGCGCCATTATACCCTTGAAGTTCGTTTCTGATTCCTTATCGGCGGGAAACAGCCACCACTTAAAGAATGATATCGCTGCCGGTATCGTAATCCAAGTGGTGGCAGCGACGCTGAGCGTGTTACCGATGAAGTTGGCCAAAGCCGGATTGAGTCCGTGAAGCATAGGGTTGAGAAACTTGATTTCGAGCATGACGATAGGATAAAGACCGAGCAAGACTAACAGGGAAGTTTTCCAGTTGGGCGGACTTTGACCCTTCGAGTCGACGGGAAACCATCCTTGAAACGAGTTCGTGACGTTGCGAAATTCGGTGGATTTGACATGTGTTTCGGCTTCAGGAACGAGTGACAATCTTTCCTCAGAAGTAAACCAGTGATCAAAATTCTCGGGCGAGTCGAAGCGCAGCATTGTCGTCCATTGTCCCGTTTTACCCTGCGTGGGTGGCTGCAGGTATGTGCCTCGATATCCGGGATGTTTCGCTTGTGCTAACTGAAGTTTCGCTTCGCAGGCTCGATAAGCATCTTCCTTTCCTTCTTTCACTTCAGTGATAATCGCGGTCGCGATAATTCCTAACCCGTCAGATTCGGAGGCGATCTCTACTGTTGGTTTGATCGCCTCTGAAGGCAACGATTTTTCGAGCGCTTCAAACAATGCCTGGCGTATTTCTGAATCGTGCCATGCTTGCATGTTCTCATTCCTGAATCGTTGCAACAATCTCCAATCGGGATGACCTTCGATTGGTGGCAAAATCTCGGCGCTGAGAAAGCCGGGATAGTCAGCACCAGCCATCATTAATTGAACAAGACTGCTTGGATCAGTGTAAGTTTGATTGGACTGAACGGGAAGTTTGGTGACCAGTGTCAAAACATTTTGTGTTTGGGCCGGCTCACCCATGGTTCTGCACTCCTTGAGAAGTATCGTCAGGTCTCCAGAATTGCTTCCGTCAGAATAGACTAGCAGATGCCGAGGGTGCTGTAGAATATTCGTTTACACTTGGGGAATGGATGCCTGTGTTTATGCTCCGGGTGTCTATCTCGCAGCATCGTTTTGCCTGACGAATCTCGACGAATCGTTCCAGACTGTGTTCGCTGATTGTGACTTGCATCAGCAAAGGAGAATTCCATGAAGGAACTGTCAACGGCAGCCAGTAGAACCACGGATATCGGCACTTATTCCGATAAGCTCACGTTTTGGCTCAACGGACAACGAACCGAAATCTGGAATCCTGATCCGACCATGATGCTCACGGACTACTTGAATGAGGTCGGTGTGACCGGCACCAAAGTTGGATGCGGTCAAGGTGGTTGTGGCGCTTGCACGGTGATGATCTCTCGTCGCGATCCGCGCAATGGCGAGCCGGTTCATAGAGCAATTAATGCGTGCTTGAGACCTCTCTGCGCGCTAGACGGAATGATGGTTACGACTACAGAAGGGATCGGCAGCGTTCATGAGGGGCTGGATCCGACACAATTTTGTATCGCCCAATACAATGGCAGCCAGTGTGGTTTCTGCACGCCGGGTTTTGTGATGAACACATTTGCCTATCTGCAGGAACACCCTCAAGCGACGCAACAAGACATCGAAGATATTTATGGTGGCAACCTCTGCCGTTGCACTGGGTATCGACCGATTTTGCATGGTATGAGAACGCTGGCATGCGATTACAATGCATCCTGCGATCAAACCCAAAAGTGTGAAATCGATCCGGGTTTTGAGATCAGGGCGAAGGAGAAACTCACTGAAATTAGTCTGGAACAGCTTCCGTCGCATAACCGGGCGGCTGTGCCGTTGCATTTTACGGGGAGTGGACGAGAGTGGTTTCGTCCGATCAGCCTCCATGACGTTCATGCGCTTAAGAAGGCATTAGTTGAGAAGACCAATCGTGAGTCGGTAAAGCTTGTCTTTGGTAATACTGCATCCGGTGTCTATCAGTCCGAGAAACCAACTTACTTTATAGACATCTCTGTAATTCACGAACTCGGGGAAATCTCGAGCAATAAAGATGGCATCAAGTGTGGTGCAGCCGTACCCATTCAAAGACTTATGGATTATGCAAAAGAAATAATTGCTGCTCATCCGGAGGAAAAGACGAAAGGTCTGAAGGCACTGGTTTATCATGCGTCATTTATTGCCGGACTGCAGGTGCGCTCGGCAGGCAGCGTCGCCGGCAACATCTTCATGACTCGTGACCACTCACATAGAGGTGGTGCGTTCCCCTCCGATCTCTATACGGTCCTTTCTTCGCTGGGAACCACAGTCTCTGTGGGATCGTTGTCATATGATGGTGGTTCGAAAGAGTTTCTTCTGATCGAGCTGCCTGCAGTTGATGCTTTGCCGGAAGATGCAGTGCTCGTTTCCTTTCATATTCCGTTTTCGAATTATCATGAATACGTTCAGACCTATCGGATCGCCAGACGTGCGCAGATGGCACACCCGATCGTCAATGCTGGTTTCAGATTCGCATTCGATGATAATGGCGTCGTCAAGCCGGACGGTGCCACCATCATATATGGTGGCTTGGCGGCGATGATCTATCGAGCCGATCAGACGGAACAGTTCCTCATTGGGAAGCCCTGGAACAATGAAACTCTCAAGCAAGCTATGGCGATTCTGAGGAAGGAGGTTCTGGAATGTACGGTACCCATGGGCGAAGAAGAAGGCATCTTTATCGACTACAGGCTACGTTTAGCAGAGAGCTTCTTCTATAAATTCTTCCTGCATGCGGCGTTGCAACTGAATCCGAAGGACGTTGCCGACATAAATGCGTCTGCCGGATATCACGATATCAGACCGCTGTCGACTGGTACGCAAGAATATTATGAATACCCGGAAGTCTTCCCCGTCACCAAGTCGATAATCAAACGAGCTGCATTCGTCCAGGCCAGTGGCGAGATCCGATACACTCAAGACGTGGCGCTGCCGAAAAACGGATGGCACGGTGCCATGGTGAAGAGCACCCGACCTCATGCTAAATTTACTTGGACAAAAAATGTCAATGGACTGGAAGCTCTCAAAGAGTTATTGAAGAAGCAATTCCCGGGTTTCATGGACCTCATCACTGTCGAAGACATTCCGGAACGCGGGGAGAAGAAAATCGGATTAGGCGACGATGATCCGATCTTTTGCGAAGGCAAAGTTACATCAGTTGGTGCTCCGGTTGGAATGGTTCTTGCTGAAACCATTGCCACTGCTCGTGATGCCGCTGAATTCATCGAGAAGGAATGTGTCGCCTATGAGGATTTGCATGCCGTAATCACCATGGCTGATGCACAGAAAAACAATACGGTCATGCCGATAATCAGGAAAGAATCGGATGAAGATGCTGACATTCAGCAGCGCATGCCGACAATCACGCGTGACGGCAGCAACATGGAATGGCTCAACAATCCGAGAACTCCGCTTCCGGACTGTGAAATCGCATACGGGATTATCCGCACGCCCGCGCAAGCACACTTCTATCTCGAGACGAACTGCGCTCTGGTCATTCCAGGTCCATACGATCAAATTACGGTGTACAGTTCCACCCAGAACCCGAACGGAACTCAGTCCTTTGTCGCCAAAGCGCTAGGTATTCAGGCAAATCAAGTCACTGTTCTGGTCGAGCAGATTGGTGGTGGATTCGGTGGCAAGCAACACCGCGGCGGCATCGTTGCTGCGCAAGCGGCGGTGGCTGCACGAAAGGTGAACAGGCCCGTCAGACTTCTCTTCGATCGCGCCACTGATATGCAGATGATCGGCAAGCGCCATCCATATGAAGGCGGCTATCACGTCGCGTATACAAAAGACGGGATGATTCAGGCAATTCGCCTGGATATCAGCTCGGATGCAGGCGATACGTACGATTGCACGTTTGCTGTTTTAGATTTGAGCCTTCTTCAGGCAGATGGTTGCTACTTCGTTCCTACGATGCAAGCCAACGGTACTGCTTATGCCACCAACAAGACTTCCAATACCGCATTCCGCACTTTCGGCGTAGTGCAAGCTTGGACGATTCTAGAATCGGTGATTGAACGTGTCGCATTCGAGTTGAGCAAATCGACCGGCAGGCATGTTACGCCTGAAGAAGTTCGGTTGAAAAACATGTACCGCAACGGTACATTTGACGATTGCGATAAGACCCACTTCGGGCAAGAGCTCGATTTTTGCAACATCAGAGAGATGTGGGACTATCTGTACAAAACATCTGATTTCGAGCGCAGGGAAAAAGAGGTTCGCGAGTTCAATCAGAAACATCGTTGGCGCAAGCGCGGTATCGTAATGGTGCCACAGAAGCACGGAATTGCTTTCACCGAGCCGCGCGGTTCGCTGAATTCAGCCAGTGCCCTGGTCAATGTCAACATGTCCGACGGTTCCGTAGTCATCTATCATGGCGGCGTGGAGATGGGGCAGGGATTGCATACCAAGATTGCTCAGCTCGCATCCAATACTCTCGGTATTCCGCTGGACAAAATCAGAATTGGCGGCAACAATACCGATTCCATTCTCAACTGTCCTGCTACCGCGGCATCAACAGGCTATGACCTCAATGGCGGTGCCGTTGAAAAGGCCTGCCGCGTGTTACGCACCCGCTTGGAAGACTTCTGTCGCGATCTTGAACAGTTCCATCCGCACAACCGAATCGAAGATTGGCGTACCAAGTGGTCCGAGAAGTGGAACGAGATTGTCTTCAAAGCATGGTTTAACCGCATTAACTTGAGTGCAGCGGAGCTCTATAAGACGCCGCATTACAAAGGACCGAGCGAGCGCAATCCACAGGGTGCACCATTCCTCTACTTCTCGTATGGGATTGCTGCAACCGAGGTGGAAATCGATGTGTTGACCGGGGAATTCAAGATCATTCGTGCCGACACGATGGCAGACGGCTGTAAGTCGCCGAATCCGGCTATCGATATCGGACAGCTAGAGGGTGGCTTTATTCAAGGTGTTGGTTATGCCACCACGGAGGAGTGCGTCTACGATCACGACGGTCGACTGATCACCGACAACATCTGGAGCTACAAACCACCATGCACGAAAACGATTCCGATCGATTTCCGTGCAACGCTTTATCCTGTCGACGAGAAACGCAATCAGCTCGAAGCACTCGCTGAGAAGCATGCTGTCAAATCATCCAAATCATTCACCGAATCATCGCTGACTCTTGGTGCCTCAACTTACTTCGCTTTGATTCATGCAATCAAAGCAGCAAGGATCGATCAGACCGGCAAGAATGAATGGATCGATATGGACCTTCCGTTAACTTGTCAGCGTATTCAAGGACTGTGCGCAGTGTCACCAGATAAGCTGGAGCTCTGAGACTGATGCCTGAGATTCTTTAGACCGGAAGTGGATTCCGCTCGATGAACTGCCTCTGGTGCCAGTATGGATAGATCGGCGTCACATCGCTGGCTTCATCCAATTTCTTCACTTGCTCGGCGGTGAGGTTCCAGCCGACAGCCGTCAGGTTTTGTTTGAGCTGCTCCTCATTGCGCGCGCCGATGACTACGTTCGCGATGGTAGGTCGCTGAATGAGCCAATTCAATGCGATCTGAGGAACCGATTTGCCGGTCTCCTTGCTAATCGCGTCCAGGGCATCCACCACTTTGTACAGGTATTCGTCTTCCACCGGCGGACCGTATTCCGCGGTTTTGTGCAACCTGCTCTCCGCCGGTAGTGGCGCGTCTCTGCGAATTTTTCCGGTCAATCTTCCCCAACCCAGAGGACTCCAGACCATTGTGCCCACTTTTTGATCCAGGGCAAGCGGCATCAGCTCCCATTCGTATTCACGTCCGATGAGCGAGTAGTACGCCTGATGGGAGACATAGCGAGACCACCCGTAGTGTCGGGAAACGTCCAACGACTTCATCAGATGCCAGCCGGAGAAATTCGAGCAGCCGATGTAACGGACCTTTCCGCTAGTGACCAGGTCGTCGAGGGTGCTCAAGACTTCTTCTACCGGCGTCAAGGCGTCGAATCCATGCATATGATAAACATCAATGTAGTCCGTTTTAAGCCTGCGCAGACTGTCCTCGCAAGCCTTGATCAAATGGTGTCTGGACGATCCAAGATCGTTGGGTGAGCCGCCCATCTGGAACGTCGCCTTCGTGGAAATAAGCACGTCACTTCTGCGCTTTGCAATGGCTGCACCGAGAATCTCTTCTGATGCTCCACCGGAATAAATGTCCGCTGTATCGAAGAAGTTGCAGCCTGCCTCGAGGCAGATGTCGACTAGCCTTGTTGCCTCAGCCACATCGGTAGAACCCCAAGCTTTGAAGATTTCTCCCTGTCCGCCGAAAGTTGCTGCACCAAAACTCAAAATCGGTACTTTCAATCCGGAATATCCAAGCTGTCTAAATTCCACGATTCTTATCTCCGAGGGGCTGGAAAACACGCACCATTCTGGCAAGCGCTCATTAGAGCCGTGCCATGCAAGGGTCTATATACTAACAGCAATGCGCAGGACTTTTCATCTGGCGCGCTAACTATTAGTCTCTTGGAAGCTTCTCGGGGCGAGCTGTCCGGTCGCGGCACTATTCTTTCGATGAACATATTTCGGCAGTGCAATACCGTTTCCAGATCCGGGCTAGGGGAGAACCGCGCGCCCCGAAACGCGTTTATCGAGCACAGTAGGCTGGAAACGGTGCTATGTATCAGCAAAACAGGATCGTAAGAAGAGGACCTTCGTATGCATAAACTCTATGCTCCATTCATTGGAGGCAGAGCTGGTTTTGGCTTGTTCATCTTTCGGGTTGTAACAGGAATTGCTCTGATGATACATGGATGGCCTAAGATTCAGCATCCGCTCACCTGGATGGATCAGATGAATTCCGGCGTACCGGCATTTTTCCAGGCATGCGCTGCAGTAGCTGAGTTCGGTGGCGGGTTGGCGCTAGCCCTCGGGCTTCTGACACCGTTTGCATGTGTCGGCATTGCGATCAACATGGCGGTGGCAATTATGATGGTGCATGTACCCCAGGGTGGTGCCTGGATAGGTGGCGCTCACGCTTACGAGTCCGCGGCTAGTTATCTATTGTCGGCGATCATGCTTTTTTTCACCGGACCAGGAACGACCTCATGTGACGCCAAGTTGTTCGGTGGAACGCAGTTGGTCGAAGCGATCCGTCTCCAACAAAGCAGAGAACGCGCATCAGTTCGAAGATAGTTGTCCCGCCGGTTTAGCGGGTGCGGCTGAAAGATGATGGTGAGATGATCGATTTAATGGCCGCTTCGTAGTTATTGAGCGTTGATTCTCCGATTATGGTCGAACCGACCTTGCCGTCGGGAGCGACGAACACCACTGTCGGTATCGGTCCGATGTTGAATTTGTCGACCAGTGCGTCGGATGCTGCGTCTTCGATGTTGATTGTTTCGATGTCGACATTGTTGCCGTATCTGGCATTGAGCTGCGTCATAGCGTTGTTCATGCTTTTGCACTGGTCAGCCCAGTCGGCAT
>CAYTDR010000261.1:0-9007 GCA_964436185.1 uncultured Candidatus Obscuribacterales bacterium
CGATTATGGCGATTGAGCACAAGAAACAACCAATTTATGGTCTACAGTTTCATCCCGAGTCTATTGCAACCTCACAAGGCAGCACCATTGTTTCCAACTTCCTCTCGCTTTGCCAGGTCGGCGAGCGACAAGTAATTTAGTATCGGCGACGAATCGCCAGAAGGGATAGCACTATGAAACAGGTAATGGACATAATCAATCAACTTGGTGGCATCGAGAGCTCACATCTGCGGATCGATCCACAAGGAATGTTGGCGACTATCGGGGAGATCGAAAGTGGAGCCGACAAAGGACTTTTGCAGGAATTGAGAGAACTCGGTGAGGGAGCCATTGATTGCTGCGGCACTGGCGGTAGTGGTATTAGAAAATTCAATCTATCAACCACTATTGCGTTTATCCTGGCGGCTTGTGAACTTCCGGTGGTCAAGTTTGCCAACCGATCGGCAACTGGAAGCTCCGGAAGCGTTGACTTTCTGGAATCACTGGGAATTGCCACCAGACTGTCGCCGCAAGCATACGAGCGAGTTCTCAGCAAAACCAATCTGCTTTTTTTGAACGCACAGGACGTCTATCCGCAGATGCGAGAACTGGCACCTCTGCGCAAGAAGATTGGCAGACCGACAATATTTAACTACATCGGTCCGCTTCTCAATCCGGTTAAGCCGTCGTTCCGATTACTAGGTGTGAGCAATCTTGGTATGTTCGAAGTCATCGCTCGTTATTTGTCAACTTATGAGCCAAGGCTGACCCGCTGTCTTCTGGTCCACTCACAAAGCGGGCTGGACGAGTTGAATCCACTTGAAGCCAATGCGTCCATCCTTATCAACAGAAGTCGTTCTCCCGGCCAAAGCTCCACTTTTGAAGGCGGCATTCCGCGTCATGAGCTACAGTCTCAAACTGCAGGCTTGTCATGTTCTCTGATTACCTGCCCGCCCCATGACAATGAGCTCCGTGCCTCTGCTACTCTCGTTACGCAGGCAGAACTGGTGAAATTGTTCAGCAAGGACCCACAGGTGACTGAAGTTCCGAGTGCTGGCAAGAAAGACTTGAAAGAATATCAGGAGAGTTCCTTAGCTCGCAATGTCTCCATCTTTCAACGGATAGTCAATGCAGAGGACGAATCTTCGGATGATTATCGCAGTGTTCTGCTAAATGCTGCTGCTGCCATGCTTGCGGCAGGAGCAGTGAATAAGTTGGATGCCGGTATAGAGAAAGCTTCGGGGCTTCTGGCATCGGGATTGGTGCGCGCTCAAGTAGAGAAAACGAGGAGAGTCTGCAATGAGTATTCTGTCTGAGATTGTTAGTACGAAGGCAGTTCGTTTTCCTGGCGAGTGCAAATGCCCGACCTCTACTGATGAGAGAGCGGCGTTACTTGAAAGTCCTTTACCGCGCAAGCGCGATGGAGAATCATTCTTCAATGCTCTTATCAAAGAAAGCATCGGTATCATCGGTGAAGTCAAGCCGAAATCACCAGTTCGCGGACCGTTGTTGGTTCCTTCGCGGCTCGATTCACTTATTCAAAGCTATGACGACAACTGTGAAGCCATCTCCGTTCTCACCGACGAGCAATACTTCGGTGGAAGCTTCGAGCTGCTCTCCTATGTAAGGGAACGAACCACGCTCCCGCTTCTCTGCAAGGACTTCATCATCGACGAGCGTCAGATTGAACTGGCATATCGTCATGGTGCTAGTGCAGTCCTTCTGATAGTTAAAATACTCGAGCCGGATAATCTTCGCCGGCTGGTTCAAGTGAGCCAGAAGCTAGGGCTCGAGCCTGTTGTAGAAATCAATGATGAAACAGAGCTGGGATCCTTTCTTGCTACGGATGCTCGAACGGTTCTCATCAATAATCGCAACCTATCAACAATGAAAGTCGATCTGCAAACAACTTCGAGACTGGCGCAACTGGTACCTGCTGACAGGCTGGTCATCTCGGCTAGTGGAATCTCACACCGTCGCGACATCGAACTACTTTCAGGTTCGTCAAGCAGCTTCCTCATAGGCGAGGCGCTCGTTTCATCGGAGAATCCTTCCATGTTGATTGAATCTTTGAAGGGTGCAAACCTGCAGTCGGACGCTGAAACAAGAACAATCGGCGTGCTGAGCGCAAGCTGAACAGGAGTCAAGCAAATGCAACCACTGGTAAAAATTTGTGGAATCACCAATTTGCAAGACGCGCAGCTAGCCATTGCGGCCGGTGCGGAGATGATCGGTTTGATATTCTGTGGTTCTCCCAGACAGGTGTCGGTCGTCGATGCAATGAAAATTAGACGAAAGCTCGGTGAGAAGCCGAGTCTAGTCGGTGTCTTCCGCGATCAACCTGCTGATTTCATTAATGAAGTTGCCGATAAAGTCAATTTGCGATACGTGCAATTGCATGGAGGAGAGTCGGCGCAGGTTATCGAAGAGCTCCGCCGACCGGCAATAAAGGCGATTCAATACTCATATGAACAGAGTCAGGACGAAGTTACTTTTCACCACGCAGGAAAAGTCATTGCCGATCTGAATGAATTCCAACAGGCAAAGTACATTCTCGTCGATTGCCAAAAGGGCGTCGTAGCGCCCTTGACCACGCTCGACAGCCACGCACGCCAAATTCTTCTCGGAACGCTTCGCGCCAGTTTCGATTCCATCGAGCTTCCGCAAGAAAAACTCTTTCTTGCCGGCGGGCTGACCGTTGATACCGTGAGTGATGCCTGCGCTATAGTTGAGCCTATCGGCTTAGACGTATGTTCTGGTGTGGAGAGTGCTCCAGGGACGAAGAGCGAAAAATTGATCGATCTATTCATGAAGAGTGTGGACGCTCACCGAGCGGAATTCCAACTGAAAGGCCAGGTCGCTTCCACACGCTGGCGAGGCTAACAAGCGTCAATAGACATGTGAACTTGTAGTCGACTGAAGGAGTTTAAAATGAGATTACAGACAAAGTACGGAGCATTCGGCGGCACATACGTTCCGGAGACTCTCATGCCTGCACTGGAACAGCTGGAGGCAGGCTTTATTGCTACGAAAGCGGACACGGACTTTCAATCTGAGCTGGCATATCTGCTCAAGCATTTCGCCGGCAGACCGACGCCGCTCTATCATGCAAAAAACCTTTCACGTGAGTGGGGGTGTGAGGTCCTGCTCAAGCGAGAAGATCTTCTTCATGGTGGCGCTCACAAAACCAACAACGCAATCGGGCAGGCCTTGCTTGCCCGGTTTATGGGCAAGACCCGTCTAATTGCCGAGACTGGAGCAGGGCAGCATGGCGTAGCTACAGCTATGGTAGGGGCCATGATGAACATGCCCGTCGAGATCTATATGGGTGAGCTAGATATCCAACGGCAAGCGTCAAATGTTCAAAGAATGAGATTGCTCGGCGCCAAGGTGAACTCGGTCAGCAAGGGCAGCCAAACCTTGAAGGACGCAATCAATGAGGCACTGCGCGACTGGGTCTCCAACCTCGATACCACCCACTATCTGCTTGGAACGGCAGCAGGTCCTCATCCGTTTCCACTGATCGTCAAATCACTCCAGTCGGTAATCGGTGAGGAGACGTATGAGCAGTCGCTCGAGCTGACAGGACGATTGCCGGATGTGGTCGTTGCCTGCATCGGCGGTGGTTCGAACGCGATCGGCATGTTCTCTCGCTTCATTGACGAAGAGAAGGTTGCATTGATCGGAGTGGAGCCCGGCGGATCAGGGTTGGAAACAGATCGACATGGCGCCGTCCTTGGTGCCGGCGTGAAAGGTTGTGTGCATGGCATGACGAGCATGGTTCTGCAAGATGCCTTCGGTCAGATAAAAGAAACTCACAGCATTGCGGCTGGACTCGACTATCCATCTGTCGGACCCGAGCATGCCTATCTTAAAGAACTTGGACGGGTTACGTATGATTCGGCTCTTGATTCAGAGGCGCTCGACGCATTCCACACGGTGACTCGACTGGAGGGCATCATCCCGGCGTTGGAGAGTTCTCATGCACTCGCGTATGTGAAAAAGAACGGTCGTTCACTTCTAGCTGGAAAGCATGTAGTGATCAATCTTTCGGGCCGCGGCGACAAAGATTTGATGGAGGTACTCAACCATGCAAAGTAGATTCGACACCGAAGTGACACGTGACGGCGGACGGTCGTTCATCCCCTTTTCAGTCATCGGCTATCCCAGTGCGGAAGCCAGTTTGAACATTATCAAAGCAATGATCGGTGGGGGTGCGTCGGCGCTGGAATTGGGTCTTGCTTTTTCTGATCCAATGGCAGACGGGCCGATTATCGAGGAAGCGGCGCGGCAAGTGGTTGCAAGCGGTTTTACGACTGACGATGCATTCGCATTGCTACGCGAGCTTCGGAAGACTCACAAGAAAACGCCCATCGTTTTGATGACCTATTTTAATCTGGTTCTTGCCAGAGGCGTTGAGGCATTTTTCAAAACCATGCAAGAAGTGGGCGTTGACGGAATAACCATCGTAGATCTGCCGGTCGAAGAAGCTGAGGATGTTCTACCCATTGCCGCTAAATACGGTATCGCTCCGGTGATGCTCATCTCTCCGCTGACTGACGATGCAAGATTGACGAAAATCCTCAACTACGCAAAGGGTTACCTGTACCTGGTTTCGCGCGCAGGAATCACTGGCTTGGAGCAAAACTACGATCATAAAATCAGCGAGATTGTAGAACGCATTCGCAGTCAATCTGAACTTCCACTGTGCATAGGGTTCGGTATATCCACCCCGGAGCAAGGTGAAAAGATGATCAACTGCGGTGCAGACGGCGTAATCGTCGGCTCAAAGATCATCGACATTATAGAGAAGAGCACCAGGGAGAGTGTCGAGCAGAATGTCAGGCAGTTCGTCCAGGCGATGGTGGAAGGTGTCTCTCGAGCAGAAGTCCGCTCGAATGCCGCAACTTAGAGTTGGATCTGAATTCCATTCTGATAATCGCACCCCTTCATGCTAATAACGAGTGTCGTTAAGCGAGGTCGAGAAATTCTTGATCTCGGCTCTGGTAAAGCGATAACAGTCAATAAAAGCACATGAGAAATTGTTAATGCCGGTATCCTCCTAATCCCGGGCATCCCCTTCGTAATGGCTCTAATTAAATAAGCACTGGAGGGGAAAACGTGCTCAATCGTGACAGGCTGAGAGTAACTCAGTTTTCGACCCAAAAACTGAGTACGAAACAAGAGCCTGAGCTACAAGGGCGAAAGGAACCGATGGAGAAATTGGTAAAAAACGAAGAGCGTGAGCACACAGACCTGGCTAATCTTCTTTGGACGAGGGTTGCGCTTGATGTTGATGAGGCGGTCTCGCTATTCATCAACGTCTGCGACAGGGTGGCTCAATACCATGACCGTGATGTGGTGATTGGCGAACTTAATCCCGATCGCATCAAACTTACTATGCACAATGAAAGAATCACTGAAGTCAAAATTCCTGTCAAAGGAGGACGCAGTTCTCCCGACACCTTGGCTCTGGGAAGTTCGCGATACGTTAGCCCTGAGATAGTGCGCGGCGGACGTCCCTCTGTTCAGGCTGATATCTACTCGATTGGCGTCATGATGCATATTGCCATCAAGGGGGTGCCGATTGAGAACAAGAGCTGTCTCCAGCGGTTCAACTTGTTGGCAAAGACACCGAATTACGAGAATGCGGTTGATACCAAGTTGGAAAAGATCCTGTCGAAATGCGTCGATAAGGACCTGCAAAATCGATATGGCTCAGTGGCGGAGTTGAAAGCGGATCTTATTAGTTTGCGCGAGGGACGCGTGTTGGTTGGTGGCTTGGGCACGAAGCGAAACAATCGATTGAAGGTGAACCGCAATTTTCGCGGTCGGAAGATGGCGGTGAACGTCGCAATTCTTCTGCTTCTTGTACTGATTGGACCTCTGACTGCTCTATGCAATCCGCCACGCAGCCTGGCGGTCGGACAGGTTCCCGCCACTGTCGATACTGTTTGGAACAAGCCAGGACATAAGTATAACAATGGCGATCTATTTTCGATTACTATCGTTCCGAAGTCGAAATCATACGTGTATTTGTTCTACATCGATGACAAAGACTCAGTACTAGCGCTCTTTCCCGCTTGCAATCAGAAAGACAATTTAGTCGTTCCGGAAAAACCGCTCAAGATTGACTCGCTTGCCGACTGCTGTTTTCGTGTGGACTCCAGGGATGGAAAGATCGTCGTCGTTCTCGTAGAAGAGAGCGAAGGTGGAAAAGCCCTCAAGGACAAGGTTTTATCCACGAAAGATTGGATGGATATGAGTAATACGACTAGCAAGCTCAAGGTCACCGGACGGCAGTTGCTGGCCAGAGTGAATTCGCTAAGCAAAAAGCACGCAAACTACATCAGCCACGTTGTGGAAGATGCGCCGAAAGCAACTCCTCATCCTGGTTCCAAGTAATTCAACTGGTTCGAAAATTATGGGCTCTGGCAGTTTTCGGAGTGGAGTGTCATGAACATCGACCATCACGTGTTGCGACTTGAGTTTGTTTAGCCCGAAAGCCTTGTCTCCCTTGACATTTTTAAATTTTTTACGATCGCGTTTGGAGCGGTAGAATATGCCTGTGGTCTTAACGAGGACTGAAAGATGAGCATGTGTGCCTATATGAAGGAACTAAATCCAGAAGCTCTGGAGGAACTCCGAAATGATCCGGAATCCGTAGAGGAGTTTGTTTCCGAGGCTAGCGAAAGTGGTGGGCTGGTCGATTTGCACAAGTCCTGGCAAGCGCTGCACTTCGTCTTGACCGGCACGCCCTGGGAGGTCGACGATCGCATTCCAGTAAGCCAGGCAGTCCTCGGTGGAGAAGAGATCGGTGACGATTTCACCGGTTACGGTCCGGTACGAGTTATTGGTCCTGAGGCGGTTCAGAAGGTCTCGAACGGTATGGGCTTACTGCAAATTTCGGATTTGATCAACAAGTACAGTCCAGAAGACTACGAAAAAGCGGACCTCTATGCCTTCAACGGAATAGAGGAAGAAAAGGGCTCTATTTCGAGCTGTTTCACACAGCTCAAAACGTTCTATGCTGGCTGTGCATCACGCGGTTCTGCAGTGCTCATTTGGATTGAGTGAGTCGGGGAATTTGATCCGACCGCAGCAAGTTCGATTACTCTGAATCGAACTCCGCCGTAACGTTTTCAAGGTATACCAAAATATTCTTCTCCTTCGCTTGCTTGTATTTGTGCCAGCTTGGGAGGAGATTTTGCTTAAACGCAAGAAGACAATCGTGGCCTAGAAACGGAGGATAGTGGCCGCCGTTCAATTGCACTCTGAGCTCGTTGTCGGTGAGCAGCTCGATTACCGCATGCGAGATTCCGAATGTACCTTCGTTCTTCTTAAGTGGTTTTATGAAGCTGTGCATGATCTCATGCCAGAGGTAAACAGTGTTGTAGTCTGGAAAGTCATTTCGATCGGTCCAAAAAATGTTCGGATCCCCATTCTTGCCTGTCTTTTGAGCCGGATGCGAAACACAGATGTTGAAGTCATAATCGAGATCCAATCCAGTTAGTTCGGTCATTAGATCGTGAGTCTTTTCGTAATTAGACAGCCATTCGCTTTCGATTCGAGACAATGCGGCCTTGGTTTGTTCTCTTACAGGGACGAACAATGGGTCATTCAGCATCTCATCCACGAGTCGCTCAGTTCGGGCTAACTGGTCGTGAATGCATTTCATACCGAGGAAGTGCTGGACGAAAGAATGATCGCTCAATCCGAATCTCAGGCATTGGTACGCGTCTGAGTCTATTTCCCAGGCTCTATTCTGAAATGCAACGACGTCTTCGGTGGGAACTCCTGGTATGAATCGGTCGGTTGCACACTGGGTCAGAGTGTAGACAACCAGATACTTTTCATTGATGACAAACTGAGCTCTGATCATTTCGGTGGTCTGGTGCAAAATGACATTGGTATCAATTGTAGTGTCATAAGTGTTTTTCCACCAGGCCTATGATTGAGTCTATTTTATTATACAGATCCGGGTGATGCACTTTCCTCCAACCAGGACTGTCCAACATCGTCCCCACACTTTCCTTATGTAGTGAGTGCAGAATTGGAGCGTATGCCCCTGAAACTTGTTCTGGAGATACGACGAAAACAAAATTCTGAACTTATGACTTTGTTTGCAGCAAGTCTAATCCTAACCGTATACGGAAGCCCGGGCAATCATTCCGTCTCCAGATGCTTGAACCGTTCCTTTAGTAATTGAGGCTCGATATGTTAAAGGTTGCGCTCAAAGATTATGGCAGGGATTCGGCACGAGAGCTCAAAGCTCAGAACATAGAAAACTAGCCAACTTCGAGATGATGAAGAGAAGTTTCTCCTGTTGGAAACATTCTTGAGGCGCTGCCGTCAACAGTTCCATTGAGATGCTGTCCGGCTTGCTCAAAAACCTATATCTCTCTGGAGTCTCAAATGAAAAGCAAGATAGCTTTGATGTCCTCGCTTGCGTCGATCGGAATTTTCCTGGCAGCGATACAGCCTGCCTCAGCGCAGGGGTTTCTGAATAACATGCGTGGATTCATGGGTGGATCCTCTGCCGGCAATTATCAACAGATACAAAATAATCTTCGTTCCGGTTTGAGTAGTACTTCCAACCAGATCAACAGCGCTATCTCATCGGGACGGCTGAATCCGATGATGGCGGGTCAAATGCAGAGTCGGTTGGCCAATTTGGACGCTCTCGCCAATCAGTTTGGCTCCGATGGAGTGTATTCGACCGGTGAAGTTCAAACTATACTCTCCGAATTCGCCAATCTGAATTCTCAACTTTCGAGTTATTCGAATGGTTCCGGTATCGCATCTGGTATGCCGAACTTTGGAAACTTTGGACTGAATCAGCAACTCGCTGGAATTCCGTTCAATGGTTTTTACAATCAGTCCTCAGCGGGAATTCCTTACAACGGTGCCTACAATCAGGCCTATCCGGCCAACTACAATTTTGGCATGCCGTCCGCGTCCAACCAGCTCAACTGGACGAAGAGAATGGCCAAGATGAACCGCAACTCTAACAACCAGGGCGGTAGTT
>CAYTDR010000262.1:0-8990 GCA_964436185.1 uncultured Candidatus Obscuribacterales bacterium
TCAGATAGTTCCGTATCTTCGCAAGTATGCTTATGTTCTCTACTACCTCGGACGAAAAGGGGACATGGAAAATTACAAAGCGCGAGCCGATAACATCTCACCGGACGTCCAGCCTTTGACTCCGCACGTGAAGATGGAAGTCGGTGTGTGGAATCAAAAAGTAAATTAGTAGGTGAAACCATGAACAAACGCGCAATTGGCAAAACCAATCTGCAAGTCGGTCCTCTAGCATTCGGCTGCAACGTTTTTGGTTGGACTGCAGACGAGGAGACGTCTTTCAAACTTCTGGACCAATTCGTGGATTCGGGCTTGAATCTCATCGATACTGCAGATGTTTATCCTGTGTGGCATCCTGGCAATGTGGGCGGCGAATCGGAGACCATAATCGGGCGTTGGCTCAAAGGCAGCGGTAAGCGCGACAAGGTTGTCGTTGCCACCAAGGTTGGTATGAAGATGTCATCCGAACTGGGAGTGGAAAGTCTAGCGAAAGAGTACATACTCCAGTCCGTTGAGAGTTCGCTAAAACGCCTTCAAATAGACACGATCGATTTATATCAAGCACACATCGATGATCCGAACACTCCTCTGGAAGAAACCCTTGAAGCATTTTCACAATTGATCTCGCAAGGTAAGGTTCGCGCAATCGGAGCCTCAAATTACAAAGCAGAGCGTTTGGAAGCGGCGCTGAAAGTTAGCAAGGACAATGGTTTTGCCTCATACGAATGCTTGCAGCCGGAGTACAACCTGTGTGAGCGAAGCAAATTTGAAACGAACCTCGAGTCCATATGCTTGAAGGAAAAAATCGGAGTGATAACCTACTTTTCACTGGCCCGCGGTTTCTTGTCAGGTAAATATCGTTCGCTCGATGACCTTTCACAGAGCCCAAGAGGCGAAGGTGTGAAAAAGTATATGGATGAGCGAGGCTTTCGCATCATTGACGCACTACATGAGGTGGCAAACGCGCACAACAGCAAGCCGGCGCGCATCGCCCTCGCCTGGCTTATGGCTCGACCAAGCGTCACTGCTCCCATCGCCAGCGCAACGCGTCCGGAACAGTTGGACGACCTGATTGAAGCAACGAAATTGAAATTGGCCCCTTCGGAAATAAGCTTGCTCGACAAAGCTAGCGAGCACGAACCAGTGCCGACCCTCTCCTGACACTACACTTCAAACGGGCTTCATCGGCTCCACTGGCGTGACTTCTTCGCCAAGACCTTATCGCCAAACCGCATGGTAATGGCGTCCACGTGGCCGTCGGTGCTGATGGTCTACTCAGGCTTGGCGAATTCGCGCTTTCTGTCTCGTAAGAAAGTTATTTCTTGCTCGCTCGATAAACTTTCATGCCTACTTGTTCGAGTGTCGCAACTCCATCAATCATGGCATCGTCAAGGAATGGAAGAAAGGCTTCCAATTTCTCGGCTTCGTCCACAATCTCGACAACAAGCGGAAGGTCGGCAGTCAAATCGAGCAGTTTAGCTGAATGAATGCGGCTGTGAGAACCATATCCAGCGATGCCTCTGAATACGGTGGCACCAGCAATACCCTTGTTTTTCGCCTCTTTCACAATCCATTCGTAGAGGGGCACACCACCATGCTTATCGGTCTCTGATATGAAAATTCGCAATAAAAGTCCTTGGTCTCGAAACAATCTGCGCTCTCCTTCAAATTAATCGTCCTAATATGTTGCCCAGGTAGACAAACAAAAGTCCGAGCACCACCTGCAATACCGCATTCGCTGTCGCATATAGAAATTCGCCGTCTCGTATAAGCTGAAAGGTTTCGAAGCCGAAACTTGAAAAGGTAGTAAAACCTCCCAGCAGTCCGACAAAAACGAAGAGCCGCACATCGGCGGAAAATATGCCCTTGGACTCGGCGAGCTGCCCAAGAAACCCGATGATCAGACATCCGATCATGTTGACGGCGAATGTTCCGAAAGGGAAACCGATGGTGCTGGTATATCGCTGGATCGTAGTGCTCAATAGATAGCGCAGCATGCCTCCAAGACCTGATCCGAGGAAGATAAGAACATAACCCGTCATCGCAGCCACCTGTTTAGATCCTACCAGGGAGAGAGCCTACCGACCTACATCCATACTCAACTAGCAATCAATTCGGCCACTCGGGAACGACCTTTGACAAGTTACGATCCGAGTGGAATTGATCATAGCGCTCTCTGTCCGATGAAAGTCCTCTCAGGTGGATTTTCTCATTCGACCGAACAACATACGATGCAAATGGTCGAAGCAAAATGAGCGTTCGGGTAAAATGAGGAACCTTGCCATGAGGTCTTCAAGCGCTGGGCAGCGACACACGGGTGCCGGTGTTGAATCGTCGCTGTGAAGATACTTTCAAGGCTTGCGCGAGCTGATTCCCCGACTGTTCTGAAACTGGAGGCAAAGTGAAAAATATTGGCATCATCACATCTGGTGGCGACTGCGGTGGTCTCAACGGTGTAATTAAGGGTGCTGCGCTCAGCGCGCTGAGCAAAGGAATGACAGCGTGGATTATCCCCAACGGATACGCTGGTCTTTACAATCTCGTAGATCTTGACGACTTGACCGAGCTCACGCCGGAGCGCATCGAGCAGATCCATGTTTTCCTGGCAGGAAGCGAGGCGGGAAACTCGCGCGTTAAGGTCTCGAAAATCAAAGATGATAAAAAGTATGAACGAATCAAAGAAGGTCTAAAGAAATTCAATCTGGATGCTCTTGTTATCTCCGGCGGCGATGACACGGGCAGTGTGGTGGCAGATCTGGCGGCAAGGGAGATTCCCTGCGTCCACGCTCCAAAGACGATGGATCTGGATCTGATGCCATACAGTGTTGGTGGTGATTCGACAATCAATAGAATCGTAGAGGCGCTCCGCGACCTGCGAACCACTGGACGCACTCACAATCGCATAATCGTTATGGAAGTGTTCGGACGATATGCAGGACACACAGCTTTCCGAGGTGGGGTAGGAGCAGATGCGGATGCCGTGCTGATTCCTGAGATTCCCGTCAACTTCGATGTCTTGTACGAGCATGTCAAAAGCAAATTCATCAAACGCATAGAAGAGAGTGACGTAAGAGCCGGAACGGCAATGGTTGTCGTGGCTGAAGGACTCAGAGATGCGTCGGGCAATGAGCTGGTCGACATGAATTCTCAGCCGGATTCTTTTGGACATCGCAAGCTGATGGGCGCAGGCAACTACGTGGTTAAACAGCTAGAGGAACGCATCAAGAAGGACCCTGCCGTCAAAGAGTTCATGAAGAGAACGGGTCAGTTCGTCGAAGGTGTTTACGAGATTCCTGAGGTTCGAGAGATAAGACCGAGCCACCTCGTGCGGTGCGGATTCTCATCGGCTGTTGATTCCAACTTTGGTCTCGAGGCCGGCGCTGCGGCTGTCGAGTTGGTCCATCAGGGGATCTTCGGAGTTACCGTTGTTTCATTCCGCGGTGGCAACATCGAATATATGGAAGTTAAGGAAGCAATCGTTCAACGCCACGTGGATGAAGCGGACGTCGCCCTCTACGAAAGCCTGGGTATTTCCTTCGGTCGTGAGCCCGAAAAGTGTTCCGTTAAAGCCACTAAGATAACCGGAAAACCAGTGCGAGTATACTGAACCAGAAAAGCACGCGCCAACCGAATGAACAGCATCGTATCTAGTTCCGTGAAACATTGGTCGTTTCTCGGTCACGATGTCGGTGCCTGTATTTGAAGTCTTGATTCCTTCACGTGGCAGTGAATGAGCGCAATAGCAGTGGCCCAATCATGCGCAAACAACAGCAAGATTATTCGTCGGCGGGAAAGACGTCAGTACCGCAATTTTGAGTATCTTGGAGTGCTTGCAATCATAAGAGCTCGCATCAGAATCATTCCGATAATGTCGAAGTCGCCCCGATTGCAGACCTTGATACTGACGCGAGCCTAGCTGAGTCGCCAGGAGAGCTGGTCGTTCGCCTTGAAGGGAACCACGTCTGATATCGATGCGGGCACCGTATACGGTTCTCTGATCAATTCCAGGTACTCCTCATTCAGAGGCAAACCGTAGAACCTAGCACCGAACTCTGAAGTAAACTTCTCCAATTTATCCAGAGCATTTTCCTCTTCGAAAATCTGCGCCAGCAGTGGCAGTAGAACCGGCGCGGAGTAAATACCGGCAGCACCACAGTCGCATTCCTTTGTCGATACTGTATGCGGTGCGCTGTCACTTCCCAGGAAAAACTTGGGACTTCCACTGGTTGCCGCAGCCCTGAGTGCATCTCTGTCTTCCGGTCGTTTCAGAATGGGTTTGCAGAAGTTGTGCGGCATCAATTTATTTCCGATTACATCTTCCAGAGTCATACATAAGTGATGTGCGGTTATCGTTGCAGCCACATTGTCACCCAACTGTTGCACTGCTTTTACTGCTGCAGCACAACTAACATGCTCGAGAACAATTCGCAAAGAGGGAATCTCTTGGGCGAGACGGTTTAAGATCTCGATAAATGCAGCTTCGCGGTCCAGTGAGAAAACGCCTGGTACCTCGCCGTGAATACACAGGACGATACCCGATTCGGCCATGGCATGAAAGGTTTCGGCCAATGCCAGAATGTCAGTCACACCATCTTCCGAATTGGTCGTTACTCCTTCCGGATAAAGTTTACCGGCAAGCACTCCAGCTTCGGTCAATTCCTTCACCATAGACGGTGAAGTCTTCTGAGTGACTTTGAATGTCATCAAAGGCTCGAAATCCACTTCTTTCGGAGAAGCCGCTTCAATCTCCTGCCGGTATCGTCGCACATCTTCCGCTGTTAGAATCGGAGGGATGGTATTCGGCATAGCTAGCGCACGCCGACACTGAACGGCGGTGAACGATATCACCTGTCGTAGCATGTCTCCCTGCCGGAGGTGCACATGCATGTCATCGGCTTTCCGAATTCGAAGAATGGTCATATGGTTTCTGGTTCCTTATGCTCGTTTGGAGGCAGGCTGAGCCCTAAATTGTAACGCCAACCAGTCCATTTTAAGTCCGGTTATTAGTAATTGAGTAAACTCAATCAGGTATGCTGTCGGATTCGTGCAGGTCGCTCCTCCTAATTTCAGGACTTACTTAGTCATGATCTCGTCCTCACCGGTCGGAGAGCGTTTCATGTGTCAAAATGGGAATTCATTCCACTCACCACGCAACGATCGACTGGCACGTAAGGCATATTCGTCGAATTCCGGGCTTCTCACCAAAGGAGCACTCATGACAGAACGAGAGAGCTCACGAAGGCGCCGGATGCGACTGCTCTTCGCTGCGGTGTTTGCCGGTCTTCTGCAAACGCCCTGCGGATCTTGCCAGGACACAGCCACGATCCTTACTATCGACGACTTGAAACGAGCGACATACATCGTTCCATCCGAGGTGAACAAGAGTGAGAAACGAGTGAACATGACTTTGGGCCAAGCCGAGTATGGCGACAATGAGAAGCTCACATTCATGCACGCGGCCTTCGGTGATTTGAATGGTGACAATAAACCTGATGCAATCGTTCACTTCATGCATAAGCACGGACAGGAGATTACATCCCATTACCTGGAGTTTTTCCTCAACAGCCAGGGGCGTCCCTTGCCGATAAATGTTGTGCGAATTGGTAAGAACTTGTATTTGGACAGCTTGCTTGTCAATGAAAACGGTACTGCACTGCTGACGTACCCACTGGATGGCAGAACCAGCGCGAAGAAAGAATACCGCGTGGTTGCCGGCGTCTTGAAAGAGGTCAACGCGGTCTACTTCAATCCGTTTGAGAAGCAAAAGGATACGGAGAGAGAGACGCAGCAGATTCTCAAACGCACGAAGGATGTTCAAACTGCGTTCGACAAAGTATTCACCCAGCTTAAACAGACACTCTCCCCGGCGCTCCTGGAAGTTTTCGATCAAACAGAGCGAACCTGGGTAAAGTATCGGGATCTCCATGCCCAGACAGTTCTTGCCATCAGAGGTCTGGAGCCGAACAGCCCTGATGGTATTAACACCAGGCGATTGGAATCGATACGCCTGACCCAAGTACGAATCGAACAAATGAAAAAACTGCTTAGCCGAATCAGCCCAACTGAGCCGCTGGCAAGTTCTCGCTACAAGTTTTCGGACGCTATGCTGAACACGACTTATACCAAACTGAGAGAGCGGCTGTCGCCTGACCAAAAAGACATATTGAAACTGACCGAGCTAGCGTGGATTGCCTACAGGGATCAAGCTACGAATTTGCGTGCGCATGTATTGGACATACCGCCGCATGCACCGGAAAGAGAGGCATGCATGTATGAGCTGGCAAAACAGCGAACCACCGAGCTAAATGATTTGTGTCGACAGATATCGCTGCATACTCGCGTACCAACCAAAAGCAACTCAAACTGAGCACGTGTAAGTTTGCGTTTAGCCTACAGCCAATAATGCACGCCGTGTGTGCATAGACTGACGATGCACTTGGACAGCGACTATTCCTTGGGACTGCTGCCGGCAGTACTGGACGCTCCGGACAAGACTTGCTTGAACACATTGGAGATATGGGTAATGGCGAAGAATAAAACGAGCGCGCCAAGGATTCCGAAAATCACAACCCCTTTGATTACACGCTGGAGGTACGAATGCTTCTTTTCTTCCAGAGTCACAAGCTCAACCTCGAAAACGGTCTCTTTTCAGTATACCCAATCGGGGCTACCGTACCCTCATTAGTGATGCTCTGTCCGATTCCGGCCTATCGTTGACCGCCGGAACCATCCGCCGGAGCAGCTCCCCCGTAAGGTTGCGGATCGGGTCGTCGTGTCAGTCTGGACATCAATGTCTGTCCAGGTGCTACACGCTCGTTCCAACGTGCTCTCCAACTCCCGTCGGCAGCATCGAAGGCATTTGCATACTCCGACTGACCCCCAAGTCTTTGACGCGCACCATCCATGATGGTCCGCTCTCGCAGAAGCGCCGTGGCGTCTTGATTGAAATTCTTATTCGGTGAATTTCCTCGACTTCCCTGGTAGGCTTCCAGAATTCTTGCTGTATGCGACTGAGATGCATTTAGCGCTTCAGCGTACGCCTGGTCCAGCGTTGCGTTGTTGCCGGCGTCGACCCTGGTGAGACGATTTCTGGCTCCATAGAACATGGCCAAAGGTCCCTCAGTGTAACGTGCTGAGTCTTCCAGTCGAACTCGCACGGCATCCGGATGCGCATCCTGCCGTTGTATTAGTCCTGAGCCGCATTTATCACAACAACCTTCCTTCTTAGGCGGTGCCTTTTTAAGGTGATAGGAGGGAGAATCACATTCAGTGTTACTACAAATACGCCTTTCCGAGATACGCTCAATCAGATCAGCCTGCGGCGCATCGATATGAACTGCCTGGCGGACAACGAGCCCGCGCTCACTGAGATATTGTTCGAAAAATTCAGCTTGACCTAGCTTTCTCGGCACACCATCGAGAATCGCACCTTTTGCATACTCGGGCTTTTCGAGCTCTTTGGAGAATAGCTCACGGATAACATTGTCAGGCAACAGACCGCCCCGGCTGATTTCAGGAGCCCACTGGGCCGCGAACTCAGGGACGTTGGCGAGGTTCCATCTAATAATGTTACCCATGTTCAATAAGGGAAGTCCTGTCGCCTCTGAAAGTCTGGCTCCTACTGTGCCTTTCCCAGAAGCTGGACCGCCGAACAGAACCACGAACGGACGTTTGTCAGCAAGCATCTCCTGCCTGATTCGCTCTGCAAATACGGATTCCCAATTCTCGCCTGGCAATACCGCGGCTCTCGCCTCCGCCATGGCCATCTCGCCTACTAATCTAGTTGTTTTGCCGACAGCAGCATCACCAGTGGTGCTGGGTAATCTGCTCATGGAACCATCTGTGGTGTTGACTCGCACCTGTCCGAAGTCGTTCAACAGAGTTCGAGCTTCCGGAGATCCCTCGAGCACTTTCTGCACAGCCGGATCGCGATCGATCAAATCGCTGACTGAATATGTTCCATTGACTTTGCGGGCGTACAGCTCACCACCTGATCGCATGAACCCGCTGAGCATAGCAAAGGTGTAGGCTCCTTTCATGGTGTCGGAACGGCTTGCCAGCCCCTTTCCGTCAGCCATAGAATGAAGGTTCGCATCCAGTGCTCCAGCCCCGGCACCAGATAAAACGTGGCGACTGACGTCGTGTCTGAATGTATTGACTAACCAGGGTTTGCTGCTAGAGAGAAGTGATTGATCCAGTTGTTTCAGGCCAACGGTTCCACCATGCAATGTACTGAACACTGCGAAGCCGATACCGGCATTGGTGACACGCTCCTGCCAGAACGCTGACCCTTCAGTAGCTCTCGCGGGTCTCATCACACCTTCGAAGATCGCGCCTGTCGTGCCTGCCTCTAGGAACGGCAGAGCAGTTCTGGTGGTCGGAGATGTGAAAATTCTGGCGGCTCCAACCTCGCCGAGACCTCGCGTGGCCATCATGCGCGTTCCGCCTGTCAGACCAGTGGCCGCCCTTTTGCAAAGCAAAAACGGCACTACCATTCCTGCGGCACCACCGACGGTTTGAGCGTACCAGCGACCTGATCCGAATTCCGCTTGTTGAGGAGGAGTGATCATTTCCAGCTGAGGCACTTCCAGACCGGTAAGGTCACCGCCGGTGCGGTTCCAGAGTTGGCCGATACCGTTGACAGGCGATTGAATTCCGGAGTTAACAGCCGAGCGCGTAGCGTCACCGACAAAGTTATCTGCCATAAAACGATCGAGCCACAGTTCAGGTCGATCTTGAGTATGTATGGCGCTGGCCAATTCCAGAGCACGGAAGTCAGACATTTGAACCTTCCTCAGGATCTGGATCGCTCGAATTTCAGGTTATGCGGGGGAAAGGAGAACGCGTTAGGACGCCGCTCTCACTGTTGATCGAGCGATCATGAATATGGGATTAATGCGAGGGAAACTCTTGGGTTAAGAGGTGAAAGTCAGTCGTTAGTTCAGTCGAAGATGCAGATGACGGGAATTAACTTCCTTCGTCGGAACCTGGAA
>CAYTDR010000263.1:0-8982 GCA_964436185.1 uncultured Candidatus Obscuribacterales bacterium
TCCTCGAAGGACCGGAAAGCGAGAGCCCGGTTCAAAGAACTCTGGAGGAGAGGCAGCCAGCGGGCTCGAGCAGAGCAAAGGGAAACAGCCAGGGAAGGTTGATGGACCCGTTACCGGCCGAAAGTCAAAAGAACCAGGCGTCGAAACGGGAACGGTTCGACTGGACGAGAAGACTACCTTGATTCCTCGGTCTCGAAACGGTGCTATAACGGCTAGGGACACTGATGTTCGAGATGATAGTAGGCAAGGACGGCCGAAACGACCTGATGAGCGCCGCACCAGTGATACCAAAGTTATTGGAAAAGCGGGAAGGCTGACGCAAAAATTCACCACAACCGGTGCCGAGCGAGGCGACTCCGGGGACGTCAAAACCAAGGTGAATGCGGCACTCAATGAGCGGCGCGCCGAAAAGTTAAGGTCTCAGAGGAGCGAGGACGACGGAACCGGCCTTGAGCGGCGAAAGGTTAAAAGCGGCAGACGTACATTCAAGGCGTCTCACGATGCGTTTCCTGATAAGCTGCCGAATATTCAGATGTCCTATGACGGTAGAGTCGCACACGAGAAGGCTTTGCCGGCGGGCTCAAAGAACAAGGATGTTAAGGCGGTTGGCGGAAAGTTGCCGCACCTCCCGGGAAATGAAGCTGCGTCAGCCGAAAAACAGTCCGAGGTCCTGGAGCGCCATGTTAACTCGCCCAACGTTGCGGATGTTCGACACTTGCCGTCTCCAGGAGTGGAGGCTGCGAGCCATACGAAGGAGCCTGTGAGGGGCTTGAAGAATGCAATTGTTAGCTCTGTTGATGCTGTTAAAGCGCAGGCGGAAGTAGGGCGGAGTGGGAAGGAACACGTTCAAGGAGCTGTTATTCGGGAGGCAAAGGTAGAAGCCGGGCGCGGTGGAAACGAAGTTCCAATGATAGTCGCAGACAGTACTGCTGCGAACATCGCAAGTGGCGAGCAGAGTTCGAATGTACGAGAAGCGGAAACTGCGCGTGGCGGACACGGCCTACCGGTTCTTGGACCAGGCAATTCGGCTGCGAAGTCATTAGATGGCAGAAGTGTTCCGACTCTACCCGGATCTAAAGTGGGGCATGCAGATGTTGAGAAGAATCCGACCAACGCTCCTGCGAACGATAAGGACCGCGGAAGGGAGCAGACTCTGCCTGGAACAATAGCGGGACAGGCGAGGCAAGAATCGCCACTGTCGACTGCGAAAGCGCCTCCGACGAAGACCGGAACAGAAATTAAACAAGGTTCTATTGATTCGTCAGGGAAGAATGCGAACAGCGTAGCTGCTAGAATCAATGGCGCCGGCCCAGCAACGACTGGAATCGTTGACGGTGATGAGGCGTCTGCTGGTATCGCGAGAAGCAATAGCTCCATGAATGAATCAACTGATGTTGAGAAAGAAAAGCCTCGGGAAAGAACCCTTGCCGAGCTGACGAAAAGAATTGGCTTGGGCGGCCTTGGCACGGGTCGTAGTTTTAAGCCAGAGATTACGGAATCGGGAACGTATTCTGTCGAGCAAGGACAGAGTTCCCAGCGTTTGCGGGCTTTCACGAGTTCGGGCACTCTTCAAGCTGTTCCTTCCAGTGCTGCTGAAGAGCAATCAATGTCCAAGGTGGATGAGAAGCAGCCACCAAAGACGGAGCACCCAAAAACTTCGACGACATCTGAGTCTGCAAGACCATGGCACATTGTCAAAGAGGGCGAATCGATTGAGTTTATTACCGTTACTCGGCTGGGCGATGTGCGGCTCTGTGCCCTGGTCGAGCGGATCAATGCACCATTGTTGAAGAGTCTGAAAAGAATACCTCAAGACTCGACTCGGGCTATTCTGTCACCAGGAATGATGATTCTCCTTCCTAACAAAAGAGATATCGAAGAGTTTTCTAGACTCCTTGATTTGCAAAACGATCCTGGCGAATAGGCCTGGGAGCCTACGAGCGGCAGCTACCTTCTGCGTTCCAGATGATGAACGCAGACCTGTCGTGTATACAGAGTGTCTTGGAGACCGCCGTACCCTCACAACACGCTATCAAATGTGGTATCAAACTTCGTCGTTGACAGTCGTGAAAGATGTACCCGAATTCTTTTCGACGTAATTTAATGTAGAAATCGCAATTTTGTTGGCTAGCGCACTCGGTTTCAGTGCAGGTTTTGCGTTGTTATAATGGACTTGAGTTAGTAGGCGTTGATTCCAGAGGTGGTTCATCTTGTCTGTACCCCAAAAACGTTTGCGGTTCATGACTGTTGAGGAGTATCTCGACAGCGAAGAAACGGCGGAATTCAAAAGCGAGTTCGTTGATGGCGTGGTGGTTTCAATGGTCGGCGAAAGTCTGCGCCACAACATTCTCACGACCAATCTTCATTCAATACTTCAATCATCAATCCGTGGTTCTAACTGTCTGGCCTTTGCCCTCGACGTCAAGGTTCGGGTAGAGGCAACCAACTCGTTCTATTATCCTGATGTTTTTGTGTCCTGTTTGCCGAAAGATACCAGTAGTGTATTTAGTGCGACGCCGGTCTTGATCATTGAAGTACTATCGCCGTCTACCGCAGGTTTGGATCGGAGAGAGAAACTCATTGCATACAGGAAAATACCATCGCTCAGAGAGTACGTGATCGTCTTTCAAACTGAAAGGCGTATTGAGATTCATCGGAGATCGTCGATCGGAGACTGGCAGTACGACGAAATTGTTGATGGAGCCGTTTCATTTGAGTCACTTCCTATAGGACATCCACTTATAGTCCCTCTGGAGAAGATTTATGAGGACAATGATTGGGGCGAGACTTCTACTTCTCCTTCGTCGGCGAGAGAATCGGTCGAAGATATTTGTTGGTAGAGATGGTTTGTGAATGCGAGTGGCCGGCGCTATTGGCTTGTGCTGGGCGTAAGCTCGTTTCTTGCTGACAGATAGCTACACCTAAAGCTCCGTGCGCGAACTCTCTCCGGCAAAGAGGCACTTACGAAATGTTCGAGGACTCCTGACTTATAGCGCGTCGGGAGTGTCGATTGAATACGCCGGTTTGAGTACAGGCTGGCTGTCTGATTGGTCGAGGTCTTGATTCGGCGAAATATTCGATTGGTTGACACGGTCTACGCGGTTAGGGGTAGATTGGGTCGCATCGTCCGTGTCAGGAATATCGATCGAATGATCGACATCGACTGGTGGCGTGCCAGCGTTACCTGTGGAGTAATCCGGCGGAACTCCGGTCGAGCTTTCACCAGCCGAAAAATTATTGGCACCGGATCCGGTGGCGGTTGAAGTGTCGCTGGTTGCATAGTTGCTCGTACTAGCCGCAGTGCCAGTGGAATTTTCGCCTGGCGCATAGTTGCTCACACCGGGACCACCTCCTGTGGCTACTGGTGCCAGTCCGCTCGCGGAACCTTGTGGGCCTTCGACACTACCGGTAGGGCCACTCGGGCTGACGCTCGGAGCGCTTCCTGGATTGTTCCCGCTGTCCGTTATGGGAGTAGTAGCAGGGGGTGATCCAACACCTGTCGGGGCAGCACCGCTAGTGGCGCCTGGAGTAGAACCGCCTGTAGTTGCATCGGTTACGGTGGTGGTGGTGCCGTCGGCGCCAGTGACGACCGCTGGCTCAGGATTGCGAATACGAGAAATAGACGATTTGGCCTGCTCACTGTATGAGCCGGAGGGCTCTAAAGCCAAATACTTCTCGAAGGCAGGAACTGCATCTCCTAGTTGGTTCTGCGCCTGATAAAGCAATCCAATTGCATAGTAGGCGTTGGCATAGTCCGGATCAAGCGTCAACGCTTGCTTGTATGCTGCCAGCGCTCCGTGGGCGTCGTTCAACTTAGTCAACACGAGTCCCAGGTTATATTGAGCGAGCGCATCATCCGGCTTGAGCTTGATGGCTTCTTTGTACTCATCGGAAGCGCTCTGGTAATTTTGCATCGCCAGGTAGATGTTGCCCATGTTGATGTGAGCTTGAACATAATCAGGCTGTATTTCAAGCGCTTTCTTGAATTGAGACAAAGCGCCTGAGAGGTCGTTGCGTCTTTGCAATGCCAAACCCAGGTCGTTGTATGCTTCGAAAGATCTAGGATTTATCCTGATAATCGATTGATAGATGACGACTGCGTCGTCGAACTTACCCTGGTCCTCCAAATTTCCGGCAAGCAATTCCATTACTTGCGTATCTTCCGGCGCGCGTGAAAGGAGCCGTCGAAGCACAATCTCCGACTTCTGCGACGCGCCGGTGGCTTCATAAAGATTGGAAACGGCCAGCAAAGTATTGCGATCATCCGGCGCCATATTCAGTGCCGTCTCGAGCGCTGACTGTGCTCCAGCATAATCCTTGAGTTTCAAAAGCGCGGAACCCAACTCCTGGAACGCTGAAGCATCCGACTGTTCGAGACTCAGACCTTGTCTGTAGAACGATACCGCTTTTTCAAAATCATTCCTGAGCACGCAGTCGCGTCCGAGGTTGATCAATGCTTGTCCATCGTTTGGATGCAGTCTCAAGACTTCATTGAACTGCTCATCAGCTTCAGCAAGCTTCTTCTGTCGTTGGAGGATGATACCTAGATTGTATCGAGCGTTCGAGTTATTTCCGTCCAACCGAATTACATGCTCAAACTGCTTAGCAGCCTCGTCCATGCTTCCAGTCAATTGAAGCAGGTAGGCGAGACTGTAACCGCTACTGATGTCACGAGGATCTAACTTCTGTGCTGCAGAGTATTCCTCCATAGCAGGATTGTATTCCTTTAGCTTAGTTAGCACGTCCCCAAGCTGCGAGTGCCATTCGACGTTGTCGCCTTTGAGTTTCACGGCAGTCCTGAGCTCTGCTGCAGCTTTCTCTAGCTGTCCAGTCTTGTTGTAGGCTGTCGCCAGCAGGGCGTGGGTGTCCGGTACGGAACTGTCTATGGTGGCTGCCTGTTGGAAGGCTTGAATGGCCCCCTCGTACTCTCCTGTATGTAGTAGGCAGTTTGCCAGGTTGAACTGAATAGAGAAGTTGTCAGGCTGTGAGACGAGAATCTTTTGATATTGTGCTATCGCTTCCTTATAGGCGCCACTGTCCTGATAAGCAGCACCCAGGTGAGAGCGAGCTTTTAGATGGTCAGGATAGGCTTCAATCACTTGCCGCAGTTCAGGAATCGCCTGTTGATATCTTCCGACGACTCGCAGGGCGATGCCCAAATTAAGATGCAGCAGCGGTACGTCAGGGCGTAATTTAATAGCGGTATCGTATTCGGTAATAGCCCCTTCCAGTTCACCTTGTCCCTGGAGAAGAAGTCCGAGACTCTCTCTGGCGAACGCATCGTCGGGTCTGAGCGCAATTGCGCGTCTATATTCAGCAATTGCGTCTTCAATATCGCCATGCTGATGCAAAGCCGCAGCAAGACTCAAATGAACTAACGGATCTCGGGGCGCGCTTATCGCTACGAACTTAAATGCCTTTAAGGCCAAGTCTAGATTGCCTGCTTTAAAGAAGGAGACACCCTCGTTGTACTTCTCTAGAAGAGGACCAGTAACCAATGGTTCATCTGCAAAAGCTGGAGAACTACTTATCAGAAGCATCAAGAGTGCAGCTGATATGTTTTTGTGCCTCACGCGTCAACCCTCTATAAACGAAACCTATTTCCCGGGATACGGGCTAGAAGCCCATTCTAATTATCTATCACGACTATAAAAGATAACTGGGTGTTCCTTAAGGTATTAAGGGAATAGATCAAGAGGCAGATCCCACCTCGTGCCTGGCTGCCGCGTGTTCGCCACCGATATATTGACTGCAACGACTGATAGAGTCTTATCTGCAGTTCATAAGATGTTCTTAGACATAGTGGCTAAATTGTGCGACTGTTTTTTGGACATAGTGGATATTGGCCGCAGATAGAACCGCGAGGTATTGTTGAAGTATGGACAGAAAGGTCCCGGTCAACGGAGTCCTGGAGCCAAATACAATCGACCCTCATCGAAGTAATTCGTGATGACCGACTGTCCTTCTCCCCAAACGTCTCTCAAGTGTTGAGGCAAAGGTGTGTATGATCCTCCGCGCAAGTCTGAGTAAAGCACATACATTTCTGTAGCAGTTCCTGCGAGTCTTTGGCTAACTAAGTAAGCCTTTCCGTGAACGCATCTGTGCGGAAAGCAGCCGCGTGCTAGTAGTACACGGCGAAACACGTATACATCTAAGGAACATTCCATCATGGTTATCGAGTTTAAGCATCCGGAAAATACTGTACGGAAAGTCGCCGACTATACCGAAGATCATTATCAAAGAATCGCTGCATCAGCGCTGGATAATTCGATCAAACACCTGAACCCCGCTTACAAATCGAAGCTTTGCGGAGCGGAAGGAGCAGTAGAATTCAAAGACGAAGGAGTTTATACCTTCGATAATCACGGCAAAAGATACCTCGATTGCCTCGGCGGATACGGCATCTTCAACGTCGGTCACAGACACCCGCGTGTTATTGCGGCAGTGAAAGCACAGCTTGATCAAGTTTGCTTACACAGTCAGGACCTTCTTAATCCATGGGCGGCACACCTGGCTAAACAGCTTGCTGAAGTAGCGCCTGGTGATCTTCAGTACTCTTTCTTCTGTAACAGCGGTACCGAAGCTGTTGAAGGCGCCATCAAATTGGCTCGCCTCTACACTGGCAAAACTCAGATCATCTCTACTCGCAACGCTTATCACGGTGTCAGTATGGGTGCCCTGGCTGCCACCGGTCGCGATGTTTTCCGTAAACCGTTCGAGTCCGTTCTAAGCGGTGCAGTGCATGTGCCTTTCGGCGATGCCAAGGCTATTGAAGAGGCAATCACTGCTGATACAGCAGCTGTTATTCTTGAGCCGATTCAGGGCGAAGGCGGAATTCACGTTCCACCAGAAGGTTACCTAAAAGAAGTAAGAAGAATCACTGCAGAACGTGGCGTTCTCCTTATTCTTGACGAAGTACAGACTGGTATGGGTAGAACAGGCAAGATGTTTGCTTGCGAGCACGAAGATGTTGTTCCGGATATTCTTTGTCTGGCGAAGGCTTTGAGTGGCGGAGTCGTTCCAATTGGCGCCTTTATGTCGACGCCTGAGATCTGGAGCGTTCTTGAACCGAACCCCAGTATTCACAACTCTACATTCGGTGGTAACCCACTGGCTTGTACAGCAGCTTCTGCCACAATCGATGTGCTTCTCGAAGAAAAACTTCCGGAGCGGTCGATGGTCATGGGCAACTACTTCAAGAGTCGTCTTGAGGAATTGATTGTTCAATTCCCTGAATATTTGACCGCTGTTCGTGGACGAGGATTGCTTCTCGGTCTCGACTTCGCGACGGAACGTCTGCGCTCGGGAGTTCAAAACGAGCTATTTTACAGAGGTGTTCTTGTGGCCGCCACGATGAACTCCTACCGAACGGTCCGAATTGAGCCGCCTTTGATCATCACCAGATACCAAGTCGACCTGATGATCAGGACTCTGCGCACAATTCTGACGGATGTCCGAAACGGTCACATCACATTGGAAGTCAGCGAAGACGTCGAAGACTAAGATTCGCGGCTGGAAAAGGTAAGGTTTGGGGCTGGGCATTGTCCAGCCCCAATTTCTTTCTGGCTAAAACCGGAAATCGTTTTTGCTCTCGCTCAAACATTCAGAGCTCGAACATGAGCATTATTTTTCACGACAAGAGAAGGTTGTAGGGAGAACCTGACATTATCTGAAGGACGCCCAAACCGTTCGAGTTGGAACCACCGGATTTCTACTTAGTTGCTTTCTTTTCCGAGAGCTTTATAGAATCCGATATTTCTTTCGGCAACCCTTCCAGTAGAACGAACTTGGGAAGACTTTCCGACTCTCCCTTTACCAGCGTACCGATTTTTCCGTCAAATTTGTTTTTCATGGAAACAGACGTCGCCGTCACCTCGACTTCGTTCTCGCTCTGCTTCACCAGTTTGGCGGTCAAGAACCAGGCTGTGAGTGGTAGCACTTCTATCTTTCTGTGCTTTTCATCGAAAGTTCCAATATTCGAGTAGTGCATACCCGAGCCCCAGCTATAAGAGAAAAACAGCCTCGGCTCTTTGGTTGAAGTCAAGTTGGCGACAATCATCGAATCAATGCCGCCTCCAAAGATGGTCGGTAAAGGATAAATCGTTTTCTCTTTGACTATGAACGCTGCCGAGCCAAGCTCGAAAACTTGCAGCCGCAGTTTTTCCCATACTTCCGATGGAGTAATGTCCTCGAACTTGGTGCGATCGTTCGATATCTTGTCAGGATGTGAATTTCGAAAAGCGTCAAGGAGCTGACTCGCTTCGCTGGCGCTCAATTTTTCAGATTCTGAGCCAGAACCGGCCATGGCATCACCACTCGACAACGTAAGGGTCGTACACAACGCCAGAACAAGAGATGAAAAGTGCCGCATAGAGGAATTATACGCAGATTAGTAGTGAATTTCCGAGACGCCTCTTGGTTTTCTATTGTTCCTGACCTGGGCTCTTGTCCATAAACCAGCAATTAATTTGGGTATATCTCGAGTTAATGGTTGCGATTTTGAATGCCAAAGCGCATGTAAGGTTTTTCTCGTCGTTACCGAATGAGACACGCAGCGAATCAGAGACCGCGGACTATGCCGAAAAAATGGCTCCAGGGTCAGGATTAGTTGAATTGGAGTTCGGTAAGCGTGACAAAGAACTCATCAGCTCTCTGCTCTATATGCAGCAAACCCCAAGAAAATCCTAGTGGAGACTTGGCGAGTTGGTTGCTCGATGTTTGTACATGTCATGCTGAGGGACTGGAGAAAGTTTCGCTCCGTATCTGTGCGGCTTGCAAGCGGCCGATAGGGTCTCGTCGAGAGGGATCGCTGACTCAGTATATATTTGGTCCGGAGCAATGCGGCTGCGAAAGACCTTTGCCGGTTGTTCAGGCATCGGTGGTGTCCAAGGGCACCACATACGAGGGCGCGTCCGAAGCTGATGATGAGGATGAAGATGAATTAGAGCTCGACGCTGAGCACTTTCCTGTCGAACGATACAA
>CAYTDR010000264.1:0-8978 GCA_964436185.1 uncultured Candidatus Obscuribacterales bacterium
ATTGAGAAATGTCCAATAGCGATAATTATGCCGCCAATCAGGACGGAAAGCCGTGCACCCAGATAACGGTCGGCAACAAATCCGCCGGGCAACGAAGACAGGTAAACACACATTGAGTACCCGCCATAAATCGCTGAAGCATCGCCCATAGACATGCCCAGCCCGCCATCGCGTACAGCAGCCACCATATACAATATCAAGAGCGCCCGCATTCCATAGAAGCTGAAACGCTCCCACATCTCGGTGAAAAACAGGTTGACCAGTCCCGGCGGATGGCCGGCGAAGCTACGGTCTGGGGATTTCTCTACTTTGTCTGTCACTGCTCGATGCTCAACCTTCAGGACGAATCAACCAGAGTGGGGCATAGCCACTTATCGCGGACCGATAACATTCTCAAAATGGACAGTAGCCCGCTGAATGTCACGATGATGCAGCCAAGGACGAATGTTGTCATTAAGGTCTCTATGGGAAAATCTGTAGCGATCTTTGCATCGATTGCACGGCAAGCGAATGGAAGTTTATCACTTTGGCTGGATGATGTTCTTTTCGTTCGCTCCTGTATATTTAAGCTATTTAGGTTGATGAAATTCAGCGAGATATATGAGCAAAGAAACTTCCGCCGGATATGAACTGCTAGACCATCCCGCGGACATGGGATTCCAGGTAAACGCACCTTCTCTCAAGGATATCTTCAAGATATCCGCTGAGGCGCTGACATCCGTCCTTGTGGAGCCGGGCACAGTAGGAACCTCGCTCGTGCACGAGTGCGAAATCGAAGGGGAAGACGCTGAATACTTGCTGTATAACTGGCTATCTGAGCTCCTGTTTCTGTTCGATGCTGAAGGACTGCTCTTTTCCCAGTTCGAAATAACAGATTTGGCTATCAATGGACATGCACGACTTAAGGCCAGATTGGCAGGCGAGGAGTACGACAGCGAGCGGCATGCTATACAGACCTATGTAAAGGCTGTCACACTTCATCAGTTGTCAATCAAACCTGACTCTGATAGCGGCTTTAGGGCACAAGTCTTTGTTGATATCTGAATGATTGGGAGGCGAACCTGTGGCGCACAAACTGAAATCCGGTACTAAGTGGGACAAAATTCTTCAGGTTGTCGACGACTTTCGTTATGTGATACCACGAGACTACAAACAGGGAATGCTCGTAGACGCAATGATCTACAGCAGTCCAAAATTGATCGAGCAGGTTCTGCACGATCTCTCACTGGAACAGGCCGCCAATGTGGCGACACTGCCCGGAATCCTCGATCATGCCTACGCCATGCCCGACATGCATCAAGGCTACGGATTTCCGATCGGTGGTGTGGCGGCAATGGATCCTGAAGTCGGTGTGGTGTCGCCTGGCGGAGTGGGATTCGATATCAACTGCGGTGTGCGACTGCTGTCGACGTCACTGCATTTCAAAGACGTAGAGTCGAAGCTGGAAGAGCTTGTTGAACGTCTGTTCAAGGCTGTTCCAACTGGTGCAGGTAAGTCTGGAAAGATTCGTTTGACTGAAAAAGAGCTCAACGATGTATTGCTTCACGGCATGAAGTGGTGCGAAAACAGGGATTATGCAACCGACGATGATCTGTTGCGTGCTGAGGAAGGTGGAAAGATGCCGGGCGCCATGCCCGATCAAGTAAGTGGCCGAGCAAGACACAGGGGGATTAGTCAGTTGGGCACTCTTGGGTCAGGGAATCATTTTCTGGAGATCGACGTGGTGGACCAGATTTTCGAGAGAGAAACTGCCGAGGCGTTCGGATTATTCGACAGGCAGATTTGCTTCATGATCCATTGCGGATCGCGAGGATTGGGTCACCAGGTATGCACTGACTACGTAGCCAGCATGAATCAAGTAATGAAACGGCACAACATCGAGATTCCCGATAGAGAACTAGCATGTTGCCCGATTAAGTCTCCGGAAGGCGAAAGTTATCTGGGGGCGATGGCAGCATCTGCCAACTTTGCCTTCGCTAACAGACAAATCATCATGCACTTCGTTCGCGAGGTGGTGCGCCAACTTTTCGGAAAAACCGAAGTGAAGCTAGTGTACGACGTAGCTCATAATATGGCCAAGATGGAGATGCACACCATTAACGGTGTCGAGAAGAAAGTGCTTGTGCATAGAAAAGGGGCTACTCGAGCCTTCCCCAAAGGACGTAGCGAACTGGGCAAATTATTTCAGGACGTCGGACAGCCTGTCATCATCCCCGGTGACATGGGACGAGCATCCTATGTTCTGGTCGGTACAGAGCGAGCGCTCGAAGAGTCGTTCGGAAGTGTCTGCCATGGCGCCGGACGATTGATGAGCAGAACAAAGGCTCGCCAGGGTCGCGAATCACAAGATGTGATTAAGAGCTTGCGCGCACGAGGCGTCATAGCCAGAGCATCGACGCGGCAGGGACTCACAGAGGAAGTACCTGAAGCCTACAAGTCGATCGACGAGGTGATCGAAGCAGTCAGTTCCGCCGGTCTGGCGAGACCGGTAGCGCGGCTGAAGCCGATTGGCGTAGTAAAAGGCTGAACGACCAACCTGCGCACGCAAACGAATGCAGTAACAAATCGATGCCACCATCTTCGGAGCTACTTTCGCTCTTCCAACTGCACCAACGAACCGGCAATACAAGTCGCCAATCGCGATCCTCCCTTTGCGCTCAAGTGCAAGTTGTCGAGGAAATCCGGCACGGTAAAGGAATCATCATGACTGAGATCGAGAAGCTTGCCGCGGGCCTTCTCGCAAATCCTCTGCAGTCGTCCGTTGAACCGTGTCCATGTTGCCTCACTCAGTTGTTGTCGCAATCTTTGTCTAATCGGCATGTTGACGATCAGAATGCGGGTGCCCCCCTTGGTCAAGTAAGGAATCGTATGCTCCAAAATGGCAAGCTGATTCTTGAACCACTGATTGTCCTCGATTGTAGTCACATTGAACGGATACTCCCCAAGTAACTCATGATAAGTCTGGCTGTCAGCGGGGTGAAAAATACACTGACGAGGTCTTAGGTCAGTCAATTTATTTCTCTTCACTAAAATGCCGTTCTTGCTCTGGTACCAGTCGGAAATCAGCGAGACGCGATTGAGAGGAGTGGGATAGGCCAGGTCGATAATGGAGGAATCAAGCCGCGCCTCCGGAAGAAAGAAGCGAAACGCAGAAGAGTTGCCTGGACATCGTTTGTTCGTCGGCATAAAGTCCCGGGGTCCGATGGTCAAGACGAGAGTCTTGACTGGAGGTTCTCTCATCATCGCCATCGCGACAATACAGTAGTCAGAGACCGCCGCTCCCGGAATGGCTGCTACAAACACCCTCGCTTTACTGAGACTTGTGTGCTCCAGCTTCCTTTGCAAACAGTAGCCGTTGAAATCACGGGTAAAATCGAGCGGAATCCCTGCTTCGGTTGCATCAGCAGCCCTGAGACCGCCTAATTGTGAACTTCCCAGAACCACGATATCCGGCGGTACCGTCTCTCGTTTGAACGCTTTCCGCAGCCACCAGGCGACCGGTCTTCCCTCCCTGACCGCCAATTTCCGATCTTCCATGTACTGGCGGTCAGCGCTTTTGCTTTTGAGCAATATCGAGACGAACGGAGCCGAAGTTAGACCAAAGAACAACAGAGCCAGGACAGCTGCGACTGAGAAAATAACAATATAGGTCTTACTCTGAGCACGCAATCCAATTTGGCGCGAGAATTCCTTTATTCGACTCCGATTTGGCATCCAACTGAGAACTCAAGGCGGTACTGCCAGATACTATCATTTACTCGTCTTGTGCGACCCTTCCAAAGTACCTCGTTTAAGATGGTTCAAAAGCACGTCCCCGCCGACTAGCAGACTACGCAGAGGAAGGGTTTGGGAGACACACGTCCGAGCAACAGGAAGAATTGCCTGTATGCTAACCGCGAAATTAACCTCCTAGTTCGACAGAACGGAAATGTGGCATATATCTGGAGTGTTTGACTGAGTACCCAGGAAGTCAACTAGCTCACTAGCGGTCGCCCTGAGTCATCATCGAGAGAGACAGCATGGCGAAGATTCTCCTTGTAGAGGACGATATAAACCTTTCGATTCTTTTGAAACTGCAACTGGAGCAATCCAGACACATAGTCGACGTGGTGCACGCAGGAATCGATGCTCTGACAACTTTGAAAACGTCGGAATACGAGCTCGTGATTCTCGACTGGATGTTACCGGACATTCCCGGAATAGATGTATGCCGGCAATATCGAGGTTCTGGCGGACGGCTGCCAATTTTGATGTTGACTGCCAGAGGAACTATCGATGACAAGTCGGAAGGATTGCATGCTGGCGCGGACGACTACATGGTCAAGCCGTTCCATCCCAAGGAGCTGGACGCCAGAGTAGTGGCATTGCTCAGAAGACCGTCAGGATTCGCCGGACGAGTCCTCAATGTGCAAGACATCGAGCTTGATTCCTCACGAGGGCGCGTCACTAGATCAGGTCGTGAAGTCGAGCTGACCGCAAAAGAGTTCAGCATGCTCGAGCTACTGATGCGTTATCCCAATCAAAGTTTCACTCTCGAAGCGATAATACAACGCGTTTGGGCGAGCGATACATCGGCGTCTATCGAGACAGTGCGAACACACATGAAAACATTGCGAAAGAAGCTGGGAGACACTGATAGCAACAGCATAATCAGGACTAGAAGAGGTCAGGGGTACCGTATTCTAGATTAGAGGCGTAATACCGTATGTAGTGAAGGAACGAGGAGCGATTTGCTGCTAGAGCGATAATAATGAGAAAGATATCTCTATCCACCATCTCGGCAATGGCGCTAACTCTAGTTGTTATCATGCTCTTTCATGTCACCGGGTTGTCGCTCTGGCAGACCCTGAAGCGATTGGAAGATCTGACACTGATCGAAAAACGCCTCAATATTTTGAGGGACGTCGACTCGATCAGGAATGATCTAATGCGACTGGAAGACGCTGAGAACTGGTATCAACACAGCAAGACACCCGAGTACAAAAAAAAATGCGATAACTTGTCATTGCGCGTTCGCAGCCAACTCGTGCAGCTCAGCAACAATCTTCCTAAACGGTACCTTCCGGAATACCAGCAGATTAAGCAGCTTGTAGACGTTCGATTGGGCCATTCCGGCCAAATGCTCCTGAACGAACGTTCCGCTGAAACAAAAGCAGAAACAGATGTTATCGATTCTCGCATTTCTGCTTTGAGCAAAGACGTGGAAACCGACTATCACCAGAGAGACGCGATGATGGAACAAGGCGCACTGCAGACGGCCACGGGGCTTGTCTTCACCGTCTTCGTAATGGTGCTTGTCCTATCACTCTTAATGATCTTCGTCAAGAAATACGTTTCTGAGCGAACCATGCGCCGTCAAAATCTGCTGGAGGCAGAAACCAAATTTCGGGCGGTTTTCAACCAAACATTTCAGTTTGCGGGGTTGCTCTCCCGTGAAGGCCTGGTGGTTGAAACAAACCAGGCTGCCCTCGAGTTCGCCGGAGTCACCTCCGAGGACGTTGCAGGAAGCTTCGTCTGGGAAACGCCCTGGTGGTCACATTCGGAGGAATCCAAGTCGAAGCTGAAGGCTGCCGTCATTCAGGCCTCAGGGGGTGAAACAGTCCGGCTTGAAGGAGTGGTTAAGGGAAAGAACCGCAAAGCGGCCGTTGAATTGTCCGTTCGTCCGGTCACCAGCGAAGACGGAGACGTGGCCTATCTGGTTGCCGAGTCCAGAGACATTTCAGCAATGAAACAAGCTCGAGAAGCCCTGGCCGAGCAAGAAGCCCGGATGAGAGCTTTAGTAGAGACAGCTTCTGATGGCATCATAACCTTTAAGACCGACGGCACCATCGAGTCGGTCAACCCGGCAATAGTAAATCTTTTGGGCTATGACGAGGCGGAGATGATCGGTGCCAAGGTCGACAAGCTCATCGATCCGTCTATCTATTTGCCATACGGTCAAGATGGGATACCAACCGAAAGAATCTTAGGAATTGAGACCGAGCTATTTGCGGTTCGAAAAGATGGTGGCAGAGTACCAATCGAGATTGCTGTGGGTCTGATCGAGCTTGAGGACGCCAATAACCTGTTTACCGGCATCATCAGGGATGTAAGCGAACGCAAGGAATCAGAGAATCGCCTGAAAGAATTTTACTCCACAGTCTCCCATGAGTTGCGAACACCGCTTGCTGCCATCAGAACCGCACTCGGATTGTTGGAAAACTCCTCCGAAGAGAAGAAATTTCAATCAATTGTAGACATTGCCACGGAAGAAGCCGATCGCCTAATTCGCATGGTCAATGACATTCTCGATATTCGCAGGATCGAAGCCGGAAAACTCAACCTGACCATCGAGACAACCAATGTCAAACGCATGGTCGAGCGATCGGTGAATTCGGTTCAGAGCCTGGCGGAGCAGGCTGGTGTCGAACTCAAATCCTCAATCGATGAAGATGTCGAACTACAGGTTGATCTTGACCGTATTCATCAGGTTCTTACCAATTTGATTTCCAACGCCATCAAGTTTGCTCCTCGTCAGTCGAGCGTTGTAGTCTCTACCCGCGCAACTGAAGAAATGATAATCGTCGAGGTAGCAGATGAAGGTCCAGGTGTACCGCCCGAGGAGTCCGAGAAGATATTCGGCAGATTCGAGCAGCTAGTCTCACGTGAAGAACGCTCCCAGGGAGGAACTGGACTGGGCCTTGCCATCGCCAAAGGAATCGTGGAGAATCACGGCGGAAAAATTGGGGTCACTTCACGAGCTAATGGTTCTACGTTCTGGTTTGAGCTTCCTCTCGATTAGCAATCCGAGATGCACTAATAGCAAGTGGAAGGCATCGACTTCATAAACCAAGTGTGGGTAAGCTTTTTCATTGCGATCTCCAATCGACGCCGCTTATGTATTTAGCGAGCGGATTATTCGAAGGAGCATCGCAGGCGGTGCTCATCCACGACGGAAATTAACGAGGCATATGTTCGCTTACTGCCGGCGGCATCGAGACCGAAGATCACGAAAGGCGCCCATTCAGACGCCTTTGTGAACTCTGCCATTGCGCCCCTTAGACACACACTCTCGAATGATTTTTGCAGGGCGAATCGAATCTTCTATTCAAGGCGGAGAGACCTTAAATAATAGGAGCTTCAATAGTCAATCTACGCTTTATCCGTGAAGCGAAAGTGAACTCTCTGAAGATTTTCGACATGCATCAAAATTGGAAAGACCGCCTTTTACAGCAGTCCTTCGGGAGCTAATTAAAACTTCAAACAGAAAATCTAGGGAGGCAGCACCAGATTGACCGTTACGATCGGAAAGGTATACTGCTTCCGAAACGTCCACAGATCGCCAATTGAATGTCTTCCATCACCGTCGTTATCCCCGAACGCATTGCCGAGAAAGAACAACGGAGCGGGAGTCTTCACTTGCACCATACGGTCGACTATTCACAGGCCCACCACAGGCGGTGCATTGTTTTTTCGTCATTCTCGAACCATTTCGTCGAACATATATGATAAAGCCAGTCAACAATCGCCAATTCCAGGCGGTGACGCAGGGGGGAATTATGTTGGATCCTGCATCCGCGAAATTAGTCAGAAGTTGACTCGTCAGAGGACGGGGGCGAGGACGGGAGGACAGCCTACGAACTCAATTCGAGCCAGGCGCAGCCACTTAAACAGAAAAGACCGCCGGAGACGGTCTTTTCATAAGTTGCTTGCAACAATTCAAACCTTATGGAGGAAGAACCAGGTTGGTGGTCACAATTGGGAAGACATAGGACTTTCTAAAGGTCCACTTGTCACCCGTCGAATGCTGTCCATCCCCATCGACATCTCCGAATGCATTTCCGAAGAAGAAGAGAGTAAATGGAATTTTCACATCCATGTCAGTGGTGATTCTCACAAAAGGACTATTTTCTTGCGCTGGAACCGGTTGACCGCCAAAGTCCTCGAATGCATAGTTATCGCCGTCATTCGCCGCTGTTCCTGACACAAGCTGCGGCTTCTTGAGAAAGACTCCATCTACACCTGTGTTGTTTAGAATCGCATTGGCCGCGTTGATGGCCGCACCACTAGTGCTTTGCTGGGCAGCAGCTCTGCAAGCGTTTCTGCAAGCCCTATCATTCACTTCGTATGCAAGCATCATTAGAGTGATGTCTATAGCCAGAGCAGTAATTATGATCATTAGCATTGAGCCAATAGCAAACTCGATCGTAATCACACCTCGACTTCTTCGTTTTAGAGACTTTTTCTGTCTTCCATGCATCTCTTTCATTACCTCTTCCACTTTCCTAATACAGCTGCACGAGTTGGCAGAGACGTCGGGCCAGGTTCTCGAACACGAACCTGAGGGTTTGACCGTCAGACACGAGATAGAACTTCCCAGGAGGATTGAGACCACCAAGCTTTGCGCATCCGTTTGATGACGGCGTATATGGGGTGGACGAGATACTCCCGCCGAGCAATGCGGTCGGAATTGAAATCGGCACACCAGCACCTTCATTGAGAAGATCGCACATATCTTTCACAATGACCTTGTTTTGCGAGAGACCGATCGTATTGACCGTATAACCAGGTGTTCGGCAAGTACTCGCTGCTGACGTGGCACTACCACCAGTCTGCATACCATCGGTAAATACGATAATCGTTCGAGTGGTACCAGGACGTTTTCCGGAGTCCATCCAATTCTTGCATTGGGTGATAGCTGCGGCAATTTCGGTGGAGCCTTGTGCACATGTATCAGGCAATTTTGCGACTATGTCACTAAAGTTAGTAGCTCCGTTTGCCGGATTCAAAGCTATGCCGAAGTCAGGTCGTGTGTGTGTGCCGCTCGGACTCCATGAAGTACTGACGTCATCTCCTGACTTAGTTTGACCTAATGACGTGCGTGCAACTGAGTTAAAGCACGACACAGCAAAGTGGGAGTCGGTGTTGTTGTTCATAATGGTGAAGAACGTTTTGGCTGCATCCTGTGCATCACGGATTGGACGGAGGTTTTTATGCAC
>CAYTDR010000265.1:0-8971 GCA_964436185.1 uncultured Candidatus Obscuribacterales bacterium
ATCTTCACCAACAAGTAGCCTTGGTTTTTCAAGACAGCATTATTTTCAATCTTTTTGGTCATGGAACAGTCCAGTGGGTTTAGCTGACGACCAGCCTATTGTCTTTTTCTGGCTCTTCAAATAAAGCGTAGTCTTCTTTGTACTTGCGCAGTAGAAAATGAGTATTGGTACCGGTGACACCATCAATGGTTGCAATCTTCTCAGCGACAAACGATGCCAGTTCATTAATTTGCATCGCCTCTACCATCACTCTCAGGTCTGCTCCACCGGAAACCAGCCAGGCGCTGCGAACCTCCGGAAAACGAGCGATGCGCATGGCAACAGCGTCGAAACCCACCTCGCGAGCGGGAACAACCTTCACGTCAATAAAGGCGAGAATTTTATCTACGCCTACTTTGTGCCAGTCTACAGTCGCTCTATATTGCTTGAGCACACCGTCTCGTTCCAACTCGGACCGAAGATTCTTGACTTCATCGACCGACAACTGCATCATGCTGGCCAAGGACTCTGAAGAGAGACTGGCGTCCTGCTCCAGCAGTAAAAGTAACTGTTTTTTGATAGCTTCGCTCATGCCGATGAGTTTAACATGGCCAAGACCAAAGTCTCAGAGCTAGTTAGAAAACCAGGGAGATTATTGAATAAATTTTTCGTAGGACCTGCTGTCACGACTAGTTCCTGCTTCTACGCCAAGTGAGAAAGTTTCTAATTATCAAAGCTGCTCTCTAATACATGGTCGAGCTGTCATCAACTGTTATGATCGAAGTGGGTAGTCCAACCGAACCGCCTACGGAGCGAGTTACAGAGACTATGAGCCGGGCATCCATTACTCTCATACTAGTCACAGGATTGCTTCTTGCCGGCGTCGCGGGCACAGGCGTTTTGTACTGGTTTTCCACACCTGAGTATTGTCTTAAAGAAGCTGGAAAAGCGCTGTTTTCTCACAATCCGGATAGGTTCAATGAGTTCGTCGATGTCACCGGTCTGGTCACTAGCTTCACAGACGAGATCATCTTTCAACCAGCGGACAAGACACCTCACCTGACCAAGTTGCAGCGCATCATCGGACTGGGATCGCTCCGCTCCGCCAGGACATCGATCGATAACTCGCTCATTTTCCAGGTTCAAAACCTGGTCAAGTACGATTGCGCCAATCCGAACATCACCAAATCCGGTGACGGCAGTCAGGCGACAATGGAACAAGAAAAAATTCTTGACAATGCTGACACTGGAGGCAATCATCGCCCAGGTTTTGCTCGAGCGGTGGCGGCACAGTTCAAAACCGAGACTAAACGCCTGAAAGCTAGAGCCTATCAGAAGATGCTCGACTATGCGCATAGGCATCCCGACACTCTGGTACACCGAATCTTCAACGCTCAGGAAGGCAATTCCGGCGGGATGAAAGCGATCATGCAGTACTACGGTTTTCGCAAGGTCAACTATCGCGGCGTGAAAGTTCGCCGCGGACCGATAGACTGCCTCTGCACCCTGCGGTTCTATTCTCCCAAAATCCAGGACGAAGTCGAGCTCACCTTAGAGCTCGAGCGCCCGCACAACGAACCTTTTACGCGCTATCGAATTTGCAAGTTCGTAGATTTGAAGCAAACGTTCAAGACCCTGGGAGAGAACACGGACGCCCAGATTCAAGGGCTCGTAGCATACGGCTTGGAAGACATAAATAAGGATGCAGTCACCCAGGAAGCAAAATCATTCTTCCATCGAGTAGGCAAACGACTGGCTGCAGGCGAACCAAAGTAACCAGATTTGAATTGCTTTTATTGCGAACAAGTCTGGCTCGCAGTCGGTTTTTTCAGGCGTTGCAGACGTCTGAATTTGCACTCTTGTCCTCGCTGTTTCGGAACCGAACGGGAATCATTTATATAGGTGGTGGAACATCCGCAATCACAAGTCGTCAAGTATTCTTTATTACCCTCTGGTGAAAACCGTGAAGAGAACCAAAGTCGCCTTCTCACTCGTGGTCGCGACCCTGTTTCTGTCGACTGCAGGCATGGAAGCAAGGACGAACCTTCGTCTTGATCGTCCTCCTGAGGGGAATCTTCAGTCACAGGACGAGATGCCACCAGTCGCACCGATGGTGGCTCCCAGGTCGACACGTCTGGCGGTTCCGAGCTATGCGTCGCCACAGGCACGCCAACCATAGTTCCCAGATTCCCAATCCACATCTCGAGCCACTACATCGGTGCCGTCCGTTACCGTTCAGATGAACGACGACCGGTCCAGATTTCAAAATGCGCTGGACGTGGCAGCACCGGTGCTGGATGTCTTCGCTCGCGACCCATCCAGGAATGCCGTCGGGCTGAATGAACCCGGCTTCCCTGGTAGTGGGCTGACGGTCGCACAGATTCGCAAGCTGGAAAACAAAGACGTAGTGATCATTATCGACAAATCAAATTCGATGACTACACAGGATTGCCCTACCGGTGCCGGCGGCGGGTTCAGTATGTTGGGGTTCGGCAATGATGTAGTTTCGCGTTGGGAGTGGTGCCGGCGAGAGACCATGACCTTGTCGGGCAAGCTCTCAAAGATTCAGGGAGCAAGGCTCAGCATCGTGCTTTTCGACACGCAAGCATCATTGTACAGAAACGTGTCACCGATGATGGTACCTGCGATTTTCAGCCGGCAAGATCCAGGAGGCGGAACGGATTTGGCTAAGGCTCTAAAGTGTGGATTGCAAGAGCATTTCGCCAAGAACGATCGCTCTCGCGGAACAGTGGTGGCATGCATCACTGATGGAGACAGCGGGCAGCTCAGAGAGCTGAAAGACATAATTTCGAACACGACGCGTCAGGTGCGTGGTGCTTCTGAGGTTGGTATCACTTTCCTGCAGGTCGGCGTCGATAGAAGAGGCTCGAAAGTGATTCCGGAACTGGACTCGAAGCTGGTAGAAGATGGCGCTCTGTTCGATATCGTCAGAGCTAGATCGTTCGATCAACTAAGACAAACAGGTTTGATCAACGCACTCGTAGATGCCGTCTCCTAGCTCGCGGTTAGATGATCTGAGAATAAGAAGCATTGCCGTCTTGCGCAAGCTGCCTGGCATAATCTACGTCGAGGTGTGCCGAACGGGCGTAGCGCTCAGCTTCGTTGAGCTCGCCGGAACGAAGGCGACGACTGGATTTTGCATAGTATGCGCTGACTTGATATAGAGAGCGCACCACTCCATTTGACTCCGGATCGTGAACTCTGAGCAAGCGTTGAACTCTTGCCACTCTGCGTTTAAATGCCTCAATCTTCTCTATTAGAACACTGTCATCATCGAGCTCCTCGACCTCAAACTGCGCATAGGAACTGGACTCAATCAGGTTCTTCGCCATTCTCGCTTCCATCTTGCCGGCCTTCACCAACTCGATGCAGTGTTCGTCGCCTTCGGCATAAGCTTGAACACTGCGCTCAAACGTACTTCTAGCCGCATGAAGATAGCCTTCGATTCGAGGTTGCGCAGGTGGTGACGCATCGCGTGCAAGTTGTTCTGCCTCAAAGATTTCGTCGGCCAGGTCCAGAATTCTCGAGCACCAGGTATTGGAGCCCTGCTCGATCTCAGCACGATTGACCAGATAGCTCTGCAATTTTTCACCGAACGATCGAGTGAGCATATAAACGGACAAACTGCCTGCCTGAGCCGTTCGTAGAGCCATGTCATCGGCACCTTGTTTGAGAAGAGTGAGGGATTCACCAAACAGGCTGAGAACGTCAACAAGCTGCTGTCTGTTCTCCTTACTGACTTCGCAGTTATAGTATTCGACACCCATTTTGAACATAGCAATCGATTTGGCCAGTACGAGAATAGCTGCTTCGGCGGTGCCACTGGCGAAATCAGGCTCCTTGAAAGCGAGTTTTTCAGCAGCAAGATGAAAGGCTGCGATCTTCAAATGTCCCAGCCCCTTTCGGCAGTATTCGAAACATTTGTCGGCGTCACCGTCCTTGAGGTTGTAGATCGCTTCCTGGTAATGGTCCTCCGCCCGATCGATACAACGTCTTGCCAGTCCGCGAAACGGGCTGTCGCTTCCTCGCACCTTCTCGCGCACTTCCGTCATCTTGGCGCCGACTAGATTCATCAGTTTCTGCGACCGTTTTCCAGCCACCCACTCACCAATCTTGCGTTTGACGAAGTTGCGCATATCCTTATCTCTTACCGTTCCTGGACGCCTTAATCTCGTTGCGAAGAGCGACGATGTCTTGCTCCATCAGCTTGAGTTCTTCGAAAACGAATTCTCGCCAGTCATCCATGGTATCGTCCAGCTCGAGAAAATCGCCTTCGCCGAGATAGTGCTCGGTAACCTCGGCATCAAAAATGCTGCGGGCAAAGTATGCGTGCAACCATGCCAGTGAGGAGGCGCGTTCCGAACATTCCAATTTCTCACTGGAGAAAGATGCCACCGCGCGCTCAATCTCTTTCCAGCCTTTGTCCAGATTGTTTTTCACAATTTCATTCGGACGAAACTCTGCTGATTCCAGGTCGTTTTTCAGAGCCTCGAGGAACTGCTCGATGGCAGCTATTCGACCAAGCAGGCGAACATCGGTAAATTTTCCGCCTTTATCTTTCAAGACTCCTGTCCTCACACGGGTCAAATTTTTGAACCTACTAGACGAGATTCGATTCATTTGAGCTGTACTAAAAGTCTTATACCGTTAAATTCTGAAATAGAGACAGGCACATTATATGTCACGCGCTTGACAACCTATTATTAAATTAGGAATTTCTTCCAAACACGATTTTCTGGACTCGCACATTGCGCATGGCGACCGTCATAACATCACGACCGCCGCTGGTCTGTGATGAATTGGATCACTGCTTATATCGGCAGCGTTCCGGCCCAGACCACGGACTGTGGCGTGCAGCCGGCATCCCGCAAGCGTTTAGTGAAACGCATCGGCCATCATGTTCTGCTCAGGAATCCTTCCCGCCATGACCATGAGACACATGAGGAACGTCCTTACCCATCTGCTGTTTGAGCGAGTCGTACTCTTTATCCGCACGCACGAACTCAGGATTCTGCTCGCCAAGAAGTTTCTTGAGAATCTCTTTTTTCTGATTGTACATGACGACTGCCAGTTCGAAGCGACGCGCCTTTGTATAAAGTTGAGCCAGATCACTAAGATTTCGAGCCACATCATAGGTAGTCTTTCCTTGAGTGCCCTCCCGAATTGCCAGTGCCCTCTTGGAGCTTTCGATGGCACCGTCCATATCCTTTTGTTGATACTTCAAGCGAGCGAGCCAATCGAGAGACTCAGCCACCTTAACGCCGTTGGCACCTTCTGAAAGCTCCCAGGCGACAAGGGCTTGATTGGCGAACTCGAGCGCCGTGGAAAAATTGCCGACGTTTTCATAACAACGGCTGACTGCTTCCAGCGATTGTGCGATGCGAGGGTCATTCTTCTGATAGAGCTTCCGGCGAAGTCTCAGGGTCTCTTCAGATAATGACTTGGCCAGCTCATAGTCACGACTTTGATAAACCACGTTTCCGAGTTCTTCGACAGTTCTTTCTACAGGAACGCTGTCCGCGCCGAATATAGCCTTTCGAATCTCCAGGGCTTTGTTGAGGTGAGCCATTGCCTGCGTGTATAGGTGCTGATCTTTGCTCAATCTCGCCAAATCATCGTAGCTGTCGGCTACCTCCTCACTGGATTCACCACACCAGGTCTTATGCAAAGCCATAAGAGACTGCATGGCCTCCGTCGCCTTGGCGAAGTGATACTGATCGCGGTGAAGTACGCATAGTCGAGAGTATGCTCGATCTAGTCGCTCGGGATCTTTAGTAATTGTGATCGCCTTTTTCTGAGCCTCGATGAGCCGCTCCAGATATGGCAGGGCCTCATCGTACTTTCTCTGTTCCATGAGACAGTTAGCCAATTCTTCGAGATTGCTGCCAACCGCATTGCTTGTCGGCAATAGAGTCTTGTCTCGCTGCTCGAGTGCTTTCTTGAAATAATCGGACGCCTGGCAATAGAGGCGCTGACCGCGATGTAGTCTTCCCAAATCACTCAAGCTCTCGGCCACTCGGTCATCCTCAACCAGATTCACTTCTGCCTGCGTCAGGGCCTTTTCCAGTTCGACTTTAGCCTCGTTGTACTTGTGAGACCGTATAGCATCAAAACCCCGTTCTCTATGCTCTCGCCATTCATCATTTGCGAGAGCTGGTTCGCAGGCGTTAGAGAGGGCGAGGAGAGCAACTATCAAGTAGACTTTGCCGAATCTCATTTCATCACCGTCCATCAAAACAAATGGGAATGTTGGGAAGACATGCATCTGGCTACCAGTCTTCCTTCATTAACCACACAGTTTTATCACAAAGGGGTCCCTGATTCTACAAGGATCACACCTATCGTAGGATTCAGGTTACAGATGAGCAAGGGATCATGATCACGTTCACGAAAGATATCCAACATTCATGCCGGTGGAAGGCATTTGTGTGGGTGTGTGATGCGAGTCCGCAATCTGATGTATGGGCACTATCTACAGTACCACGCGGGCGGTAATGCCTATTTGTCGAAGATGTCCAACCGCCGCTTTTCAGACCTGCGAAATTGCTCCAGGTCATACTCTGCCAGCGGATCTTCTTCTTCTTCTTCGCCCTTGGAACCTGCATGTTCTCTGTGATCGTAGTAAGTCGTGCTTCGCTCGATGATCTCTCCGCCTTCATCGTACATTGTTATGTCGGCAGAGGTTTGAATACCGTCAGGGCTGAGCTGCATGATTTCGCGCCTGAGCATATGCCCGCTTTCACCGTATCGATGAATCTCCTCGATGAACGGACCACCGGTCGCATGGTAGAGAACTTTGGCGTATATGCTTACAGCTCCACGAGCATTAAATTGATAAGTTTCCGTCAAAGCGCGCTGCCCATCTTTTAACCAGCGGATTTGTTCTCGCGAGACAAGCCTGCCTGTGTCCGGGTCCATCTTGTGATTGATAGTGGTTTGTGGAATTCCGCAAGACTTATAGTCGGTCTGACCCTGAAAGATTGTGCGGATACCAAAGAACTCTCGCTGCACGGTCCGGATGAGGTCACCGTCCCCACTCACGACCGCGACCGTCTCTCTGGAACGGTCGTCTCTATAGACGATCTCTTTCGTCATCGAATTCCCATCTGCAAGACGGCTTGATTCAAACATGCGAATCGCGTCGCCCGTCTCCGGATCGAAGTCCGTCTCCGACCGGCTCTGCTTGCCGCGTTTGATAATGCGAACTAAATTATGTTTGTCGTTGTAGACCTTTTCGACGAAATAGCCTACCCGCCTGTCGGAAGTCAACGCGTGATAGGTTGTCTTTCCGTGCAGGTCGATTCTTGTTCCAACATCAATCTCGCTCCATTCTTCATCGGAGCGAAGATCGGCATCTTGACCTTCATTGAGCCGATTGTTCATCTGAGGACACCTACCGAAGCATGGTCTTTCGTCAGCAGAAAGACGCCGCGCGCACGACGATACACGCGTTGATAAGCTATACCTGGTTCTAGTACTAACTTTGGAGAGGAGAAATGAAAAAGATTCTCCGGGGCATCCCAAGAATACTTAAACATTCCGTTGATGTCAAGTGAATTTATATCGATATTGCCAGGCTTATATGACCGGTTCTCGCCGGTTCTCGCGCTCCACATCAGCCGTTGCCACGACCGGGGCCGGAAATAGGATACAATAACTTAGTCTCCTTCGGCAGCCGGCCGCCCGTCTTGAGCGCTCCGGAACGCTGGAAGACGGATTGGATGGAAATGGCATTTCTATCAATCCAGAAGTTCGAATAAGAACGGAATAAATTCTCGGACCAAATCATTGAAGGATATTCCCGGGTGAACCAGGACAGCGAATGAATCGAAAGCGCGTATTGATTATTTCATTATCCGTGCTGGTATCGCTCATGGTGTTCGGCGCAGCCTTTATGACATGGTGGATTCATACCCCGTTGTATGCATTGCAACAAGCCGGTTTTGCCATTGTTCAACACCAGCCGAAACAATTCCAGGAGGTTGTGGATGTAGAGACGATCGTTACCCTGTTGACTGAAGAAGTTTTGTACACCCCGGCGGTTCAAACTCCCGGACTCTCTGAGTTTCAACGATATGTGGCTTCCGGAGCTATCGTCACGTTGAGAGAAAAGATCGACAACGCATTGATCAACAAAATCGACAGTTGGGTTTCGAAGTCCAAGGCCTACCGTTCTGACGAATCGCCATTGCATCCGCCGCTCCGCACAGTCTACGCTCCTCACCGGTTCATCCAGGCCGATGCCTATAACATTGAATATGCTACCGCTGACGATAACAATGAACTTGCGGTCGAGGATGGATACAGCGAGATGGAACCATATATAGTACCAGTCGCAGACCAGGGAGGTTTGGATTGGAGAGGCCTGGCAAGAACAGTGGGCAAGGAGTTGAAGACCGAACAAGAGGACGTGAAACATCTGGTCGCTCGCCGAATGTATGAATACGCATACGCACACCAGGACACTTTCGTCGGCAGAATCTTCTCCAATCCGCGCCAGGAGCGAGCACGGTTCATGAAGTCACTGGTAACTGAATATGGCTTCCAACCGTCTAATTTCAAGAAACTATATCTGCACAGAGATCAGGAAAAGGAGATTTGCACTGCCGAGTTCTTCTGTCCAAAGCGCAACGCGCTGGTTCCTATCTCGGTTGAGTTGATTCCGATCGATCCATCCGCACTGTTGAGCAAATGGAGAATCGTTCGAATTTGGAAGCCTAAAGACACATTACGAGCGCTGGGAGAGGACACGGACCAGCAGATTCAAGAGATGGTCGCCTACAGCCTTCAGGACGTCACATCTCGCAACGCCTGGCAGCGAACCGGGAATCTCTTGAAGCGAATCGGCGAGCAGGACGTGACAAAACGATTCCTACAACGACTAAATAGCGGTTTCTAAGCTCGTAGAGAATGGTTCTTACATATCACTGGGCATATTAAATATGTGATGCACAGAACCTACTGCAGTATC